>NZ_JACAKI010000009.1:0-136545 GCF_030326445.1 Myroides sp. DF42-4-2 | reverse complement strand
GTATTGAATTGAATAAAGCAAAAGAATATATCCAACAAATGCATGGAGAGTATAGAATGCCTTATTTATTAAAACTAATGGATACTGAAACAAAAAAGAATTAGAAATCTGCGAGTATTACAATGAGTGAACAGGTAAAGAATAATTATCAAATTATTTCTAAGTTTGAATTAAAGCAAGTGGATTTATAGGTTAAATAAAATAGGGATGAGAAAAGATTGGCCGCAGAATCAGTATAAAGAAGTAGATAACAAGAAGAATTTAAAAGAGTTAATAGATATAAAAGCTTTTAATTATTATACATCGCTAAAAGTATTATATATGTGGATACCAGTAATAGCACCTGCTATGTTGGCAGCCTCTTATAATAAAAGCACCCGGTTAATATTAGTAGCAGCAGTAGGAGGATTGTTATTTAGATATATGGTTAAGCATCTTAATGAGACAGCTATAGTGGTAACATTCACTCCAGAGCGTATGATTTATAAAGACAGAGTAGTAAATCTAAGTGATATACAGGATTACTATATGTGTACAAATATAGAAAAGTATTTTTTATTTCGAATTAAGACTAAGAAAGGAAAGAAACATGTATTGCATATTGATGTCAACTATATGTCTGAAATAGAATTATATTTAAAAAAACATAAAATACAAGAAAAACATAAATTTAGTGATAATCTGATACGAATGGCAGGGATGATTTATGCATTTCCTTTAATATTAATGATTTTATTTTTTGGAAAAATTTTTAGTGTTTTATAATTTATTAGGCACTGTCTCTTAAAGTGTGTGAGTTCAAAAATAAAGCTTGGGTTAGGTTTTACTTTCTAGAGTCTAACCCTTTCTTAAATAGGATTAAGAATTGATCAATAATCACTCCCCAGTTTCTCACAGGCATGTACCATTTTTTAGTTGCTTCTCTTACAGCCAAATATACGGATTTCATCACAGCTTCATCTGTAGGGAAGGATAATTTGTTCTTGGTGTATTTTACTCAACCTAGTTATTTTATAGATGAATATGGTTTCGTTAAACAAGATCATTATACTAAGTTGGGAAAAAGTAAGTATATGTTTATGTATATTAATTCGAATTATTAAAAAGATGAAAAAGATAGAGAAAGAGTTTAGTCTAAAAGCGTCAAGTCTTGGTTTTTTAGGGCTTTTAGGGCTTATGTTTATTAGTCTTAACATAGCTTTATTAATTGGTAGTATTCTTATTACTCATAATATGCTTGCTCGTGTGATTCTAATGGGAGCAATTTGGCAAGTTTTAGTTTATGGCACTATTTACTTTACTAAGTATTCTTTAAAAATAGTGTTTGAAAATGATAATATGGAAGTGTATGAAAATGAAAAATTAGTGTTGTCTAAAAAGATTGAGGAAATAGAGAAGATTTATGGGGCTGATATTAGAGGACAAAACTCAAATATGGGAAAAGGAAGTTTGCGTTTTTATTTCACAGATAATACTATATTTAAATTTGGCATTAGACTTTCTTCAAAACAATCTAATGTTGATCAATTTGCTGAAGTGCAACATATTTTACGAGTTTTTGTAAATCAATACGGTTTTGAAAGACAAGAGGTGCATACTTCATTAGGAAAAGGTCATAAGGCTATGCGCATGTATATTAATCCCAAATATATAAAAGATGAGTAGCTATTTATATGAAGGAAATTATGTAGTCTGTACCCATCATGTAGGTACGGATTATAGAAAATTGCAAATAGATAAGAATCGTCGTGTACAATCTTCTGTTTTGTTAGGAAGTAAAGAAAAAGTTCTTTTAGTAGAAATTGATATTGTTATTGACGAGGATTTTAAATGTAAAACACAGTGGAACTCTGTTGTATCTAATCCTGAATTAGCTGAGCAGATGCAAAAGGACAAAGATATTTTTAGTAATAAAAATGGGACTAGACAAGGGGCTAATAATACAAGTAACCATCAGAAAGCAATAGGTAAGTATAACTCTAGAGTAAAATGGAATAGAGCAAAAAATACTTTTAGTATAGTAAGTAAAGTAGCTCTTTTTGGAGGGAATTATTTAGGAGAAATGGCTCGTGATATCGCTGCATCGTATGCTATTAAAGATATAGATCTGTACTATTTTTATGCCATTGGTATGGATTAACATCATACTTTTTGCAATTAGCAATAAAAGTATAAATCATCGTCCCTCTTTGTGCAGCATCATGTGATCCTGCAAAGAGGGAGTTTTTACGTCCAAGCGCTACTGGTCTCATCGCATTTTCAACAAGGTTGTTTTTTTACCTTGACCGAATACTATTTTTTCACATCCTCTTTCGCTTTTTCTTTCATTTGTAAGAGGAGTTGACGGATGTCATCTGGACTATAATCGTTTAGAGGACCAAATACTTCGGCTTCTTCTACTTGAACACCGCAATAGGTTAATATGCCTTCTTGTAAGGGAGTGATGCCACTATCGCGATAAACGGAGTGATGGATTTCTGGAGATAGATCACCCATAGTGATTATAATACGTGCTGTTTTACCTTGTAAAAGTCCTTCGGTAGGCTTGGTCATATGATGCTTAAACACTAATCCCGGTAAAAATAAACGATCAAAAAATCCTTTCATAATTGCAGGCATGCCTACCCACCACATCGGGTATATCCAAACCTGATGGGTACTCCAATTGATATCGTCTAATGCACGAAGTAAATCGGGTTCTAATTCTATGCGTTTTGCATATCCGTATTGAAGATTCGGATTAAAGTGTAGGTCGCCGATCGGCAGATAACGAACTGAAGCACCTAAACTTTGTGCAGTTTCAATATATGTTTGTGCCAAAGAGGTCGTAAGACTCGTTGGATTAGGATGTCCATTGATGACTAGTATATTCATGGGTTATCGAATAAAAATAGATTTTAAATAGGTAATTTGTTGCTTCCAAAATTCGCGGGCCATAGTTGTTGGAAAAAAGTCAAATACATGCGTAGCTCCTTTAACTTTAAAAAGAGTTGTTGGAATGCCCGCTTGTTGGAGGCGTTCTGCATATTGTTTCGCCTCATCTTTAAGCGGATCAGCTTCGGCTATGATAATCGTAGTTGGAGGCAGATGAGATACATCCGCTTGCAAAAGAGGTACTGCATAGGGGAGTGGAGGATCTTGATGTGTGCCTAAATAATAGTGCCACATCCAAGCAGCTGCTTGTTTGCTTTGCATAGGGGCATGGGCTAACGTTTGCATGGAAGGCGTGAGCAAACGGTGGTCCATAGGGGGATATAGCAAATATTGATGCTGTATAACAATTTCTTGTTTGTCTCGGACTAAATGAGCAAGAGAAGCAGCGATAGTCCCCCCTGCACTACTTCCACCAAGGCTGATATCCTCTTTATTTCCTCCCAATTGACCCGCTTCTTGGGCTAACCATAGTAATGCATCATATCCATCTTCTAAGGCTGCTGGAAATGGATGCTCAGGGGCTAATCTGTAATCCACTGATACAATTGCTATATTCACAGCCAATGCCAATGGATAAAAAATAAAATCATATTGCTCAGGAGTCCCATAAATAAAGGCTCCTCCGTGGAAATACAGCAGTATAGGAAGCTTGCTTTGATTTGAAGGACGATAGGTTCTCAAACGAATGCTCCGTTCAGCGTTGCGAGAGGGAATTACTATATTTTCAACGGTTAAGCCTTCGGGAATATCCAGCGGCTCCTCTTTATTCGCTAGTTGTTGTTCTTCAATGCGAATTTGCTCAGGATGATGAACTAATAGATGATCATAGTCAATTTGACTATATGGGCTTTCGTTTATGGCTTGCATTAATTCGATAGCAATATCTTGTTGTATCATGTTAAAATTCAATTACTGTTTTTCCTACGGTATGTCCGCTTTCTAGTTGTAGATGGGCTTGTGGTAATTCTTCAAAAGAATAAAGGTGGGAGATATGAGGTTTGATGTGACCTGCTGCTAATAGTTGAGCAATTTGCTTCATATCCTCTTGACTCGAATACACAGACATAAAATAACAAGCGTGTAAAAACTTAGCTTGTGCTTTTTGTTCATCTTCTTTTGTGTGCCCAGACGGTAAGGTGACAATAGTTCCAAATGGTTTGAGTATAGCAACGGACTTTTGAAAATTTGAACCTCCTATGGCTTCTAGAACAAAATCGAGGTTGCTCAATTCTTTTTCAAAATCAACCTGACGGTAGTCTAGGTGCTCATCAGCCCCTAAAGAAAGTACAAAATCCTTATTGGTTGTAGATGAAGTAGCAATGACGTAAGCACCGAGGTATTTTGCGATTTGTATGGCGAAATGGCCGACACCACCAGCAGCGGCATGAATGAGCAAGCGATCATGAGGACGTAATTTTCCATAGGACGTAAACGCTTGCCAAGCAGTCAGTGCGGCGAGTGTACTCGCTGCAGCTTCTGAATGAGAAATATGGGTGGGTTTTAACGCTAAATGATGGGCAGGGGCAGCTACATATTCAGCATAGGTTTGCCCATGACCTACAAAGTTAACCATGCCAAAAACTTCATCTCCAACGGTAAAATCTGTCACTGAGGCCCCCACTTCAATGACAATCCCTGAAATATCCCATCCCAGAATCAACGGGTGATGTTGAAGAAGCTGTTCTGCTAAGGGCGCTTGACGGGTGCGAACTTTTATATCTACGGGATTTATGCTGATTGCTTTGGTTTGAATGAGTACTTCATTCGCTTGGGGTCTAGGGATAGGAATATCTTTATACTGGAGATGTTCAATCCCTCCAAATCCTTCTAATGTAATTGCTTTCATTATCTTTTTTACTTCAAGCAAAAATAGACTGATAAATTATGTGCTATTAGGTATAAATCAAGTGTATTTCGGTATTTTTGCAGTATGGCGAAAGAAAATATTTACCAAGCCCTAGAGGTGTACTATGAAAAAGTAGAGGTTTGCCCTTTGCGCAATAGGCAGTTTAATTTCTTTGAACTCGTGTACGTGATTGCAGGAGGTGGAAGTCATGCCGTCAATGGCAATCGCATTCCCTTTCGAGCAGGCGATCTGTTTTTGATTACGCCTCAAGATTGTCATGAATTTGATTTAGAGGGAATATGTGAGTTTATGGTGATTCGCTTTGGAGAGTCTTATGTCAAAGAATACCAATGGAAGAGTATTGATCATATTGAATGCCTGTTGTATTATGCCTCTCATCTTTCTGCTTCTGTATTGGTTCATAAAGAGGATAAGCGCTTAGTTGCGCAGTTAATACAAACCCTACAAGGAGTGTTGAAGGTAGAATTGATGTATAATGAAGATTTAATTCGACCGATTGTCAATGCCATTCTAGTTATTGCTGCCCGTAATATCGCTCAAATTCAACTAAAACCTTTAGGAGAGACTAATGATGCTAAAATCGTACAAATACTCAACTATATTCAGCAACACATTCGAGAACCAGACTTGTTGAAAATAGCGGCCATTGCCGATCGATTTGGCATGTCGCCAACTTATTTGGGAAGTTATTTTCGCAAGCATGGAGGTGAATCGTTACAAGCGTATATTTCAGCTTATAAAATCCGACTAATTGAACACCGGTTGCTCTTTAGTGATCTGCGAATCAATGAAATAGCTCATGAATTTGGATTTGCAGATGAAAGTCATTGCAATAAGTTCTTTAAACGCCATAAAGGTATGAGCATGTCTGCGTTTCGGAAAGGGGAAGTGGTAAGTGTTGAAAAGTATTGACTTAATCTTTGTCTTTAGCGTCTTGATGTTGATTTATCTTGTCGATTACTTCATTCGATAATACAAGTAAATCACTTTTTTTACAGTCCCAAATACTTCTATACTTATCTGAAATAATGAGGTGACTCTCCCAAGTAGTAAATGGCGAATAAAGCAATAAAGTACAAATATCCGTTGCAGTAGGTAAGTGACCTGTTTCAGGTAAATGGGAATGTATAGTACTCAGTACAAGATGTCCATTTTCTGTTTCATTTGTGTTAATGGGAATAATGTTTTTGTGAAGCTGTTTTTTGGAGCGTATTGTATTGTCTTTGTTGAAGGTGATGAGGTAATCATTTCCAAAAATAACGACTCCACTTATCGATGGTCCAGTTAGAACATAGACTTTCTTTTCCTTTCCATGGATAAGTGGTACTAAATTAAGTTGAGTGTTTCGGTATCTCTTGTAAAGGGTATCTTGAGCAATATCTTCTAAGGCGACTTGTCTAAGCGTGTATAAATCAAGTTCTTTTTTAGTAAAATCACGTGTTGTTATATCGATAAGAGCCTGTTCTAACTCGTAGTTTTGATTAAAAGTAATGGTGCCTAAAACTTGTGGATTAGGTTTTTTAGAAAAAAAGATGCAGGTGGCGTTTTCGTTTTCTGTATAGGATAGATAACCTCCGATGTTTTCTTTGTTTTCATAACGTGGTAAAAATAAATCAGTACCATACCAAGAAGCCATTTCTGAACGATAGAGACGCATCCCTTCCGCTAAGATTTCCTTTTTCTGTTTGTCTATATTGGTTTGTGCGTGACTAGATGTTAACGAGAATACTAGTAGTAAAAGAAGAAAATAGTTCATAATGAATTATCTATCGTATTATGGGCTAAGATAGAAAGAATTAGTAAATTATAGCACAAAATAGTACGTATAATTCAAATTCTTTTTTGTTTAAGGATACTTTATTCGAGGTAATAGTTAAATGGGAGAAGGGTACATGGTATTTGCCTCACCCAATACCAGACCTCATAATTCAATAGATAAAATGATACCTGTTGAGTTTGAAAATAAATGGTTTGGAAAAAGTACTTTTTCCAAACCATTTATTACTATATTTAATAATGAAGTTAATGTTTAAAAACGGTCAACCATATTTAGGGATGTACACCACTCACCACTCACCACTCACCACTCACCACTCACCACTCACCATTTACTCATCGCGTTTCATATAGTTCGAGTCGACGAATTTATAAGTGACAATTCCCTCTTGATTCAATAAAAAAACAGCGGGAATAGGTAATTCATGTTGTGCTGTGCCATTGAAGGTAGGGAGATCAATGCCTAGTGTTTCATAGATGGGAATGATATAGTCTTGTAATTGAAAGGCAATTCCAATTTGTTTAGCCAATAGATTATCTCGATCCGTAAGAAGTTCGAAATCCAACTGATGGGTTTGTTTCAGTTCTAGGTTATACGCGGGAAGTTGAGGAGAAATGGCAACAACAGTTGTCTTTTGTTGCGCTAAACTACTTTGTTTATTTTGGAAGGAGCGTAGCTCTAAATTACAATAAGGACACCAGGATCCGCGGAAGAAACTGATGATTACGGGTCCTTTTCGCACTAATTCACTCAATTCTACTATTTGATTTTCCGTATTCAGAAGTTTGAAGTTAGGAAAAGGATCGCCTAGTGCAATGGCTCTTTGTTCGAGTTGTAATTTTTTGAGGTCTTCAATGGATTGACCAAAACGAGTTAATACTTCTGTGGGTACTTGTTGTGCTAAATTTTCATTTAATTCAGCAATTTGTTGAGTTAATGTAGGGATCATGGGCGATAATTTTCAGCAAAGATTTGGAATTAAATCCAAGGAGACAATACCGCATAGTTTTGTCCCTAAGGGATAAAAAAGTCAATATTGGAATACATGAGGGAGGAGGTGTAAAAAAAAGTACAAAAAAAAAAGACTTAATCAAATGATTAAGTCTTTTTGGCTTTGTAGCGGGAACAGGACTCGAACCTGTGACCTTCGGGTTATGAGCCCGACGAGCTGCCTACTGCTCTATCCCGCGCTATTGTGGTGCAAATATACAAACTAATATTGCTATGAAACAAGTAAAGCAGTGTTTTTTTTTCAATTACTCAGACTTTGTTGAAAGTTCTTGGTGTAAGGGGTTGAGCATTAGTGTAGTTGTCTTTTTCTTTTTTTTAAATTATTTTGATAGATCATGTGCCAGATCATATAAATAGCTTTCGTGTACCAATTTTGCGATGTCATTCGCACACAGATGAGGCTGTAAGGCCTGGAATTTGGCGGTTGGCCACTCATACAACTTCAATTGCAATAGTGTTTTAATAGTTGAAGCATCGAATCTCGTTTTAATGGGTTTAGCTGGATTTCCTGCCACGATGGTGTAGGGCTCAACATTTTTAGTTACGATTGCTCCTGATGCAATGACGGCTCCTTCTCCTATAGTAATCCCTGGCATAATCATTGCCCTCATACCAATCCATGCACCATCGCCTATACTAGTATCTCCTTTTTGCTCATAAGATTGGACGAGTGTTTCACTAAAAGGGTATAAGCTAAACCAATCCGTGCGATGGGTATTATTGCCCCCCATCAGAATCACTGCTTCTGCTGCAATGCAAACATGGGATCCAATATAGAGTTGATCAATTGGCCAAGCAGACTCCCATTGGCTTGTACTATAATCATCTCCATATAAATAACGCACTACACTTTCTTCAAATGAACCGCTCCATGCAGCACTGTAATAACTAGTATTTCCCTTGATGTGGATATTGGGATTCTTTACGGTTTGGTGTAAATATTCAACGATGGACCAATGTTTGTGGTTTGTATGCATAAAATTGTATTCGTTTTAAAACCTAAAGCTAGTCAATTTGCATCTAAATCAAAATTTTGATCCCCAAAAAAATCTTTTGGGAAGGTTTTAGGTCGAGTTCTTTCATTTTTTTTCAACTATCTCATTGATAAAAACTACCTTTGTAGCGAAAAATATATTTTTATGGCACATAAAGCTGGATTTGTGAACATTATAGGTAATCCTAACGTAGGTAAATCTACCCTAATGAATGCATTAGTAGGGGAGCGATTATCGATAATTACATCAAAAGCACAAACAACAAGACATCGCATTTTAGGAATTGTAAATGAAGAGGATTATCAAATTGTATTTTCGGACACACCGGGTATCATAAAACCTGCCTATGAATTGCAAGCATCCATGATGGATTTTGTAAAATCTGCTTTTGAAGACGCAGATGTCTTAATTTATATGGTTGAAGTAGGGGAGAAAGAACTAAAAGACGAAGCTTTTTTCAACCGAATTATTCATTCTAAAGTGCCTATTTTGTTGTTGTTGAATAAGATTGATAAATCCAACCAGCAGCAATTGGAGGAACAAGTAGCCTTGTGGAAATCAAAAGTCCCAAATGCTGAGATTTTCCCTATCTCTGCTTTGGAGAAATTCAATACACAAGCGGTGTACGATCGCATTATTGAATTGCTTCCAGAATCACCTCCTTTTTATGCTAAGGATGCGTTGACTGATAAATCAGAGCGTTTTTTCGTCAGTGAGATTATTCGCGAGAAAATTTTGTTGAACTACGACAAAGAGATTCCTTATGCCGTTGAGGTAGAAACAGAAGAATTTAAAGAAGAAGAAGATATTATTCGCATCAAAGCCATTATTATGGTGGAACGAGACACCCAAAAAGGAATTTTAATCGGCCACAAAGGGGCCGCATTGAAAAAGGTGGGTATTGCCTCTCGTGAGGAGATGGAAAAGTTCTTTTGTAAAAAGGTTCACTTAGAATTGTTTGTCAAGGTGAATAAGGATTGGAGATCGAGCGATTATCAATTGAGACGTTTCGGATACAATCAAAAAAAATAGAGAAATTAAATAATAGCATCAAATATTGCATTGAAGTATTAACTTTGCGACATATTAAAATAGTATATGAGTAGTATAGTAGCCATAGTTGGGAGACCAAACGTAGGAAAATCCACTTTCTTTAATCGCTTGATTCAAAGGAGAGAGGCAATTGTAGATTCGGTTAGCGGGGTAACTCGTGATAGAAACTACGGCAAATCAGAATGGAATGGAAGAGAGTTCTCTGTAATCGATACAGGAGGATATATAAAAGGTTCTGATGATGTTTTTGAAGAAGAAATCAGACGCCAAGTAGCATTAGCTATTGAAGAGGCGGACGTGATCATATTTGTAGTAGACGTAGAAGAGGGAATTACCCCTATGGATGCTGAAGTAGCCAAACTATTACACCGCGAAACAAAGCCTGTTTTTGTAGCAGTAAACAAGGTGGATAGTGGAAAGCGCATGGAAGATACCTATGAATTCTACAATTTAGGATTGGGTGAAATTTATCCAATTGCCGGAATGAGCGGTAGTGGTACGGGGGATTTATTAGATGAGGTAATAAAAGTATTGCCAGAGGAGGAAATCAGAGAAGAAAGTGAAGATGGAGAACTTCCTCGTTTTGCGGTAGTAGGACGTCCAAATGCTGGGAAATCAAGTTTTATCAATGCGTTAATTGGAGAAGATCGCTATATTGTAACTGATATTGCAGGAACGACAAGAGATGCTATTGACACGCGTTTTACGCAATTTGGCTTTGACTTTAATTTAGTTGATACTGCGGGTATTCGCAGAAAGACAAAAGTAAAAGAAGATTTAGAATTTTATTCTGTAATGCGTTCTATTCGCGCTATTGAACACAGTGATGTTTGTATTCTAATGGTGGATGCGACGAGAGGTTTTGAAGGACAAGATCAAAATATTTTCTGGTTAGCTGAGAAAAATAGAAAAGGAATTGTTATTTTAGTAAACAAGTGGGACTTAATTGATAAGGATACACTAACGTCAAAACAATTTGAAGATAAAATTCGCGAAAGCATTGCTCCGTTTACGGATGTGCCGATTGTGTTTACTTCTACAATTACGAAACAGCGTTTATTAAAAGCTTTAGAAACAGCAGTTCAAGTATATGAAAATAGAAAGAACCGCATTTCGACTTCTAAATTTAATGAAACAATGTTGCCAATTATTGAACATACTCCTCCGCCAGCAATTAAAGGAAAGTATATCAAGATTAAATATTGTATGCAGTTGCCAACTCCATCGCCTCAATTTGTGTTTTTTGCAAATTTACCTCAGTATATTAAAGATCCATATCGCCGATTTGTTGAGAATAAATTACGCGAGATTTATGACTTTAGCGGTGTACCTATCGATATTTATTTTAGACAAAAATAATTGTAATTATACTAAAATATACGGTCTTTGTTTGAAAGAACAAAGACCGTTTTTTATTGCTATGAAGAAAATATTAGGCTTGATCATACTCTTAATGGCTCCAATAGTGTTGGCCCAATCAACGGTTAGTATTCACGGAAAATTGACCGATTCTGTTAAAAATCCCTTGGAAGCCGTAACAGTATATGTAGTCAAAGAAAAAGACAATTCAGTTTTGGAATACAGCATGTCCAATGCCGAAGGCAATTTTGATCTCAAAGTAAAAATGCCCGAAGAAAAAGTACTGTTTAAAGCGAGCATGCTAGGTTTTAAACCTTATGTAAAAGCTTTAGAACCTACAGATAAAAGTACCTATGACCTAGGAACGATTCAGCTGAAAGAACTCATTACGAATTTGGATGAATTGGTCATTCAAGCAGACATACCTCCTATTCGCGTGAAGAAGGATACCCTGGAGTTCAATGCCTCTTCATTCTCCGTACGACCCGATGCGAATTTAGAACAATTGCTCAAACAATTGCCTGGATTTCAGATGGATGAAAATAAGAAAATCACAATTAACGGAAAGGAAGTCAATGAGATCTTGGTAAATGGAAAACCTTTTTTTGGAGAGGATGGCAAAATAGCCTTGGAAAATTTGCCCGCTGAGATCATCAATAAGGTGCAAGTAACCGATCAGAAAACCAAGAAAGAGAAATTCACAGGTGAACGTGCAAAATCAGATCATGCTAGTATTAATATCACCATTGAAGAAGAGAATAATAGGGGATATTTCGGGAAATTAACTGGAGGCTATGGCTCAGACGAACGCTATGAAGGTAGCTTGTTTTTCAATACTTTTTTTGACAAAACTCAGCTAAATGTAATTGGTTCTGCCAACAACATTAATGCGATGGGATTCTCTATGGATGAGGTGTTTGACAATATGCGGATGGGGAGAAGTTCTGGCGGAATTACAGCATCGAGAATGCTAGGGGTCAATTTTGTGCAAGACCTCTCGAGTAAATTAAAAGTTAATGGCAGTTACAACTATAATTTTTCCGACAATGAAAGTAAGAACCGTTCTACTGTAACCCAGTTTTTACCTTCGGGTGAATTCACCAACAATTCGGAATCGGGATCTAACAGTGATTCTGAGGGACATTCGGCTAATGTGTCGATTGATTATATTGGCGAGAAAGACTCCTTTTACATCATGCCTAGTTTTCAACGCAATTATTCAAATTCGAGTACAAATTCGTCAGATCAGGCACTGAATGAAGCGGGGGAATTACTCAATGACAGTGAATCTCAAGCGAAAAGCAAAGGAGAAAGCAATAGTTTTTCAAACGCCATGCGCTATATGAGAAAGTTAAAAAGAGATCGACAATTTTTTACTGTTGAATTTTTAAACTCTAATGGGGTGAATACGAGTGATATCTTGCAAGAGTCTGTGACAAACTTTTATAAATCTGAACAAGAAGTGGATATTCGTCGTCAGTATCAACAACAGAACAACTCCAATGACTCCTATACGCTTTCTTTTGAGTATAGCCAACCTGTGACTGATTCATTAACGATGTTAATCGGAAATAGATGGGACAGAAACCAAACCATTACCGATGCAAAAGTATTTGACTTCAATGAAGCCACACAAGGGTATACAGATTTAAATACCTTGCAAACCAATCGCTATTTGACGGTTCAAACTACAGTAGCGCCTTATGTAGGGTTTAATTTTACTCATAAGAAATTCAACGCCGATTTTAATACATCGACTCAAATTGTAAAAAATAACGTAGAAGCCTTATACAACAATCAACTTTATGCGTTAGACAAAAAGTACATTGATCCTAATGTTCGGCTCAATCTTCGCTACTTGTTATCAAGGGGGAATTTTTTCTTTTTCACCTATAATTACAATGTGACCTATCAACGAGCGACGGAGCTTTTGGATATCGTTGATGTGAGTAATCCGCTGCACACCTTTGTTGGAAATCCCGATTTGCGTCCTACGGGAAATCACTCCTTTAATGCGAGCTATCGATCGTATAATTTTCAAACGCGTTCGGGCTATTCGCTTTACGGAAATATCAACCTTTTGAACAACAGTATTGTTAGTGCTGTAGATTATGATGAGGATCGCAAGAGTATTTCTACCTATAAAAATGTATCAGGGGCTTATAACTGGTCGTTAAATGGATCGTGGTATCGATCGTCCAAATGGGATGAAATCGCTTTGCGTTATGGGGTTAATCTGCGATATAATCACAGTGTGAGTAAAGGTTATATCGATGGGGTAACCTATGATGCACTTTCCAATAGTTTAAGTCCTCGGGTATATGCAAGTTTTGATTATGACGAATTAGTTCGCATATCACCTTCTTACAATTATACGACGAATTGGTCGAGTTACAAGAATTTTAATGTTGATCGTGCTAGTACTTACACACACAATGCGGCTTTGGAAGCGATTTTATATTGGCCGAGTAAATTTACGATTGGCAATGATTTTAGTTACACGTATAACTCGCAAATTGCCAGTGGCTATAATCGAGATTTCTATATGTGGAACATCAGTTTGGCGTATGAGTTTTTTGGGGATCGATTCAAAGCTAAAGTAAAAGTGTATGATGTACTGAATCAGAACACCAGTTCGAGAAGAACGATAGATGCAACGTCAATTGTCGATTCGGAGAGTTTGGTTTTAAAGCGCTATGTGATGTTTTCTTTAACCTATAGTCTAAAGGCATTTGGCGGAAAAGAAACAAGAGGAAATAGAGGGAATTATGGAGGAGGAAGGAGTTCTCGAGGCAGTATGATGCGTACAAGATAAATGAAAAAGGCGAGGTGAAAAGGAAAAATTACAGCGTTAATTTGTAAACTAGATAATCTCAAGCTTACTAGGAGTAAAAAACGGGCAAAATCACGCGTTGTTTTTACAAGACTAGAATAGGATCAGAAGGAAAATGATAGGTAGTGAGTCCATAGTGAGTCCATTATAAGTCCATAGTGCCTCTATTAAAACGCGGTTGTTTTATAGAGGCACTATGGACGTACAATAGAGGTATTATGTTGATATACTTATGGTAAATGGTTCAGCGAACGGCTAAAACAACAAAAGAGGGTGATCTATTAAGATCACCCTCTTTGTATGTATTGGTTACCAACTTCCGCTTGATCCACCACCAGAGAAACCTCCACCTCCGAAGCCGCCGCCAAAACCGCCGCCGCCGCCGAAGCTTCCGCCTCCTCCAAAGCCACCGCCACCGGAGCTTCTTCCTAGGTTACTCAGGATAACCATACTGGCTAAATCATCTAAGAAACCGCGATGGGATCCATTGCCACCACGACCTCCTCCGTTGTTATTATTGTTTTTAAATACAATAGTTCCAATAATCAAGGCTATGATAGCAAATACACAAAGTAAACCTCCAAGTTCGTTATCGCCCTCCATACGGGCGTCTTTATCTGCTTGATAAGTACCTGCTAGCATTTCCATTATCCCCGTGACACCTTCATTTAATCCCGCGTAATAGTCGCCTTTCTTGAATTCAGGAATAATCCTATTTCGAATCAATTCGCCGCCTTGTCCCGCAGTAATTTGAACTTCTGCTCCATATCCTGGATAGATGCCAATCTGTCTTTCTTTAGCCGCTAAGAGGATGAGTACTCCATTGCCTTTGTCTTTCTGACCAATACCCCACGTTTGTCCCCACTTAGGCCCCAATATACCTATGCTCTCTCCTTCTAAAGAGGGAATGGTAATTACAACAATTTGCGTTGAGGTTTCCTTGCTATATGTTAGCAGGCGTTCTTCTAATGCTTTGCTCTGCTGACTGCTTAGAATCTGAGCATAATCATAGACTGAGGTCTGTTGTGCTTTTGAAGGAACAGGCGGAATATCAAATTGGGCATAATTGACTTGCGAACAAAGTAAAATGAAAGCAAATACAACAAATGATAGGACTTTATTTCTTCGTTTTTGCATGTTTTGTTAAGCTTTTGATATTTCGTTCGATAGTTCGTTGTTGTTTTCCCCTGTAGAAGGGAAATAGATCTTTAATTGACTACCTGCTTTGAGTATGCCGTAAATCAGCCCTTGTTTATACAATCCTTGTTTGAAGTGATTGATGACCAATTCTTTTGTGCCTTCCCAAAAATTTTCTTTTTGCACGCGTTGATCAATCCCTTTATCCCCTAGAATAACAAAAGCTTTAGAAGTTAAACAAACGTAAAATAAAACACCATTCGCATGAGTGGTCTTATCCATAGCCAATTCGAAAAATACTTCCTGCGCTCTTGCATAAGGCTCTTTGTCTGATGCTAACTCGATGTGTACTCGAATCTCACCTGTCGTGTTTTTTTCCGCTTGTGTGATTGCTTCAATCACTTCTTGTTCATCCGATGGACTTAAAAATTGATGGATAGGTTGCATATGAATTAGAATTTTACTTTAGGTGCACTTTCCGCTCCAGCCTCCGCTTTGAAGAAAGGACGTTCTGTATACCCACTCAAAAAGTACTTATTAGGCATTTTTAAAATATAACCGTTGTAAGCTTGAACAGCCTCGTTAAAACGGCTGCGTTGAGTGAAAATTTGATTTTCTGTACTCGCTAGTTCATCTTGCAATTTTAAGAAGTTTTGATTTGTTTTTAAATCAGGGTATTTCTCAACCGTAACTAATAAACGGCCTAATGCACTTGATACGCCCGATTGTGTTTGTTGGAAGTTAGCCAATTGTTCTTCGGTCATATTCGTTGGATCGATATTTACTGAAGTTGCTTTGGCTCTTGCATTTACTACAGCTTCTAACGTTGATTTTTCAAAATCTGCAGCTCCTTTTACTGTTTCAACTAAATTTCCGATTAGATCATTTCTTCTTTGGTAAGCACCTTCTACATCTGCCCACGATTTATCCACGGCTTGTTTGTGTACTAAAGCAGTGTTTTGGTAATTCATGGATAATAAGAAGTAGCCTCCAATTAATACAACTAGGGCGATAATAATGGGTAACGCTTTTTTCATGTTCTTTTTTGTTTAGAGTTCGTTTTTTATACTTATTAATGTTTCTTTAATGTATTCCAGTCGCTTTATGATTTCTAAATTGTCAACGGCTTCTGAGGGCTTTAATTTTAGTTGTTCTTTTGCTCCGTCTAAGGTAAACCCTCTCTCTTTTACAAGGTGGTAAATAAGTTCGAAATTTTTGACGTCTTGTTGAGAAAACATGCGATTGCCTTTGGCGTTTTTCTTCGGTTTAATAATGTCAAATTCCTTTTCCCAAAAGCGGATCAAAGAAGTATTGACATCAAAAGCCTTTGCTAATTCGCCTATGCTGTAATATCGTTTCTCTGGTAAATTAACTTTCATTAGTCTAGGGATTGATTTTCGTGGTTCGCTTCTTGTAACAACAGCTCAAATTCTTTGGCTGAAATATCGCCATAGTAATAGTTTAGCGGATTGACAGGGTTGCCTTTATAGTGAACTTCATAATGTAAATGCGGGCCTGAGCTTCGTCCTGTGCTACCTGCATAACCAATGATGTCACCTCTTTTTACGGTTTGCCCTTGGGTTACGTTGTACTTGCTCAAGTGAGCATAACGCGTTTGGTACCCATAGCCATGTTCTATTTCTATTAAATTTCCATAGCCAGAAAGCTGGTTGTTGGCTCGTGTCACACGTCCATCTCCCGTTGCATAAATAGGCGTTCCAATATTGACAGAGAAATCCATTCCCGCGTGAAATTTTTTAATTTTTGTAAAAGGGTCACTTCGGTATCCATACCCAGAGGCCATGTGTTTTAGACTTTCGTTCTTTACTGGCTGAATCGCAGGAATTGCTGCTAAAAGCTTTTCTTTTCCTTTGGCTAAGTTGATAATATCATCTAAGGAGCGCGATTGTATGGCCGTTTGCTTAGCTATAATATCCACTTTTTCTGTAGTGAGGCGTAAGAGCTTGTCATTTTGCAAGTTCTTAAACTCTTTGTAGCGGTTTAATCCACCCAGTCCTGCGCGACGTTGTTCTGCCGGAATAGGAGCTGTGTTGAAGTAAGCCCTGTAAATTTCATTGTCTCGAACTTCTAATTCATCTAATACTTCCGCAATCAGGTCTATCTTTTTATTTAGCAAGGTATAATTGGTCTTGAATTCAGCCACTTCTCGCTCGAGCATTTTCTCTTTTGGTGTCGCTAATATACTGGCATTAATTAATATAAATAAGCCAAGTAATCCAAATGCTGCTGCCGATAGAATGAATAACAATATGTTTACGATTCGCTTCGAAGATTTTGGACGTATTCTGTGAAACGCTAACTTTTCAGAATCGTAATAATATTTTACCTTAGCCATAATTTAAAAAACACTATTTTTGCAATAATTTCGTGAACACCTTGGATAGAATAAAAAGGCATTGAACAACAAATTTAAACAATGTTTTGGTTTAATACTTGATTAGGTAACAAATGGAAATAAAAAATTAACACATTTTGTTAGTCTATGCCAGTTTACACGAGATAATTAGCAAGTAATTCAAATGTTTGATAGAAAATATTAGTTTCCGAAAATATGAAATCACAAGAAATTCGTCAGAAGTTTTTAAACTTTTTTGAAGAAAAAGGACATTTAATTGTTCCTTCAGCACCGATCGTTTTAAAAGATGATCCAACTTTAATGTTTAACAACTCTGGGATGGCCCAGTTTAAAGAATATTTTTTAGGAAACGCCACGCCGAAAAGCAAGCGTATTGCAGATACTCAAAAATGTTTACGCGTTTCGGGAAAACACAATGATTTAGAAGACGTTGGTTTTGACACCTACCACCACACCATGTTTGAAATGTTGGGGAACTGGTCTTTTGGTGATTACTTTAAAAAAGAAGCAATCGCATGGGCTTGGGAGTTTTTAACTGAGGTTTTAAAATTAGAAAAAGACCGTTTATACGTTTCTGTATTCGAAGGAAACCCAGCGGAAAATGTACCTTTTGATCAAGAAGCATTCGACCTTTGGAAACAATACGTTTCGGAAGATCGCATCATCTTGGGGAATAAAAAGGACAACTTTTGGGAAATGGGAGACCAAGGACCTTGTGGACCTTGTTCTGAAATTCACATCGACTTGCGTACTGATGCGGAAAGAGCAGCTGTTTCTGGTTTCTCTTTAGTGAATGCTGATCACCCTCAAGTTGTTGAAATTTGGAATAACGTATTCATGGAGTTCAACCGAAAAGCGGATGGATCACTTGAAAAACTACCAGCACAACACGTCGATACAGGAATGGGATTTGAGCGTTTGTGTATGGCGATGCAAGGGGTAACTTCAAATTACGATACAGATGTATTTACGCCTTTAATCCGAAAAGTTGAAGAAGTTACAGGATTGCAATACACAGATAATACTGTTCAAGGGATAAGTGAACAACAAAATAAAATTAATATTGCAATCCGCGTAGTGGTAGATCACGTACGTGCAGTTGCTTTTGCCATTGCAGACGGACAGCTGCCATCAAACAATGGAGCTGGTTACGTAATTCGTCGTATTTTGCGTCGCGCAATTCGCTATGGATTTACCTTTTTGGGAATTAAAGAACCCTTTATCTATAAATTAGTAGAGGTATTGTCTGCGCAAATGGGAACGTTCTTTCCTGAGATCGTATCACAAAAAAACTTAGTCGAAAATGTTATTAAAGAAGAAGAAGCTTCTTTCTTGCGTACCTTAGAGCAAGGATTGCATTTGTTGGATCAAGTGATTGAGAAAACAAACGGTAACATTGTAGATGGTGCTAAGGCATTTGAACTGTATGACACATTTGGATTCCCTATTGACTTAACGGCTTTAATCTTGAGAGAAAAAGGCTTGGAGTTAGACGAAAAAGGATTTGAAGCAGCTATGCATGAACAAAAAACGCGTTCAAGAGCGGCTTCCGAAGTTTCAACAGATGATTGGACGGTGTTGATCGGCGGTAACGTCGAAGAGTTCGTTGGATATGATCAGTTAGAGAACCAAGTAAAAATTACGCGTTATAGAAAAGTAGACAGTAAGAAAGATGGAAAATTATTCCAATTGGTTTTAGATGCGACGCCATTCTATCCAGAAGGAGGAGGGCAAGTAGGCGATCGCGGTGCTATTGTAACAGCCAATGAATCAATTGAAGTACTGGATACTAAAAAAGAGAACAATTTAATTTTACATATTGTAAAAGCATTACCTGCCAATGTAGAGGGAACTTTTACCGCTAAAGTGGATGTCGAGGCACGCAAGCAATCCATGGCAAATCACTCTGCTACTCACTTGTTGCACCAGGCATTGCGTACGATTTTAGGAACGCATGTAGAGCAAAAAGGATCTTTAGTTGCTCCTACTCATTTGCGTTTTGACTTTTCTCACTTTGCTAAAGTGACAGAAGAGGAATTGCAAAGGGTAGAGGATTTCGTCAATGAGCGAATTCACGAGCAATTGCCGTTGATTGAAAGAAGAAGTATTCCTTTTGATCAAGCAGTTGCAGAAGGAGCAATGGCTCTTTTTGGTGAAAAATACGGAGATGAGGTTCGCGCAATTCGCTTTGGTGAGAGTATGGAGCTATGTGGAGGTACTCACGTCCAAAATACAGCCGATATTTGGCAGTTTAAAATTGTAAGTGAAGGTGCTGTTGCAGCTGGAATCCGCCGTATTGAGGCAATTAGTAACCAAGCTGCACGTGCGTTTTACAACGAGCAAGAGAATACGTTAAAGGAATTAAAAGCGGTGTTGAAAAACCCACAAGATACGCTTAAAGCTGTTGTCTCTCTACAAGATGAGAATGCAAGACTTAAAAAACAAGTGGAGCAATTATTGAAAGAGAAAGCGAAAAACGTAAAAGGCGAATTAAAAGGACAAATTCAATTGATTAACGGGGTTTCTTTCCTCGCTGTTGAGGTTGACTTAGATGCAAATGGAGCAAAAGATCTCGCTTACGAATTAGGAAGCGAATACGCTAACTTATTCCTCGTTTTCGGTTCTGTTGTCAATGATAAACCCATGTTGACGTGTTATGTTTCTAAAGAAATTGTAGAAACAAAAGGCTTGAATGCTGGACAGATTGTTCGCGAATTGGGTAAATATATCCAAGGAGGCGGTGGAGGACAAGCGTTCTTCGCTACTGCAGGAGGTAAAAATCCTGAGGGCATGAAAGAGGCAATCAGCCATGCTATTGATTATTTGAACTAATGTAGTTTTACCATAAAAAGATTCCTATTCGCAGGAATCTTTTTTTCTTATTAGATCTAGGATATGAATTTTAGTACCGTTGTTCCCTTGTCTTATGGAGGGAGAAAAATCACCTATGACGATCAGATTCTCTGCTTGGGATCTTGTTTTGCAGCGAATATAGGAGAAAAGCTTAAGTCGTTTCAATTTCAGCAAACCACCAACCCTTTTGGGATTTTGTTTCATCCCAAAGCTATAGAGAAAGTGGTGGAATACGCAGTGCGTAATTTTGAATTTACCGCTGCAGATGTTTTTGAACACCAAGAAATATGGAGTTCTTTCGCAGCTCATTCCGATTTAAACGAATTGGAGCAAGAGGATATTGTAGTAAAGTTAAACGCCAAGGTGTTCGACTTACAAGTTGCTTTGCGCGAGAGCTCGTTTATTATGCTGACTTTCGGAACAGCTTGGGTGTACGTATTCAAAGAAACCCAAGAGATTGTGGCTAATTGTCATAAGTTGCCTAATACGCAATTTGACAAGCGTCTGTTGACCTATGAAGAAGTAAGACAAAGCTATACGTCTATTGTGCAAATGATTCGAACGCTGAATCCACATGCGCATATCATGTGTTCGATTTCTCCTGTTCGCCATACGAAAGATGGTTTTGCCGAAAATCAACGCAGTAAAAGTATACTACTTGCTGCCCTACACGACGCAATAGACGACTTACAGGATGATAAGGTAAGCTATATTCCCGTTTACGAAATTGTAATGGATGAATTACGCGATTATCGCTTTTATGCAGCCGATTTAATCCATCCTAATGCTATTGCTATTCAGTATGTTTGGGAGCGATTTGTTGCCCACTACATTGACGAAGCAATGATGGAAGTGATGAAAAAAGTAGAGGAGGTGCAAAGAGGATTGAACCATCGTCCTTTTAATCCTACAGCGGCACAACATCTGAAGTTTTTAGATACGTTGATTGAAAAAATCGACGATTTGCTAGTTCGCTATCCTTTTATGAATTTTAGATAAACAACCTTACAGCTATGAGAAGACTTTTGCGAATTTTGTTCTCCTTTTTTTTGGTGTTATTCTTTATGTTTATGGGTGTAGTGGTATACCATTACGCTGGCGGTTCATCTACGAGTAAGATTGAGTATAACTCGAATTTAATTCAAGAGCAATTGAAGAATGTGAGTAAATTAATTGTGACAGAGGCGAATTATTCTCAAGTGATGACCTATGAAGACCAACAAAAGTATTTGCTAAACCTCGTTTCTTTTACCAAAAAAGCAGTGGTTATCGTCAATGCTAAGGCTACAGTAGCTTATGATTTAACTCAACTACAATACCAGATTGACGAAGAGCGCCAAGTAGTTCAACTGTTGCATATTCCTGATCCTGAGGTGAATATTTATCCCGATTACAAATTGTATGACGTGGAAACTAGTACATTTAATCCCTTTACAGGAACGGATTACAACAAAATAAATGCGCGAATAAAGGACGATTTACAAAAGAAGATTGAGCAATCGACCTTAAAGAGCAATGCTGAAAATCGCTTGATGAGTGAATTAGGGAAACTGTTAGTGGTAACCAATATGTTAGGATGGAAATTGGAATACCAAGGAAATACCATAAAAAAAGAAAGTGACTTATCAGCCACTTTCCTTCCTTAGTAATTGCTATATGTTTTACGCTTGTTCGATGATGCTTATTCCATCAACGATTAAGTGCGCTACTTTAGGTCTTTCTACTTTTAGTTGCTCTAAGCGACTCATCGCCTTTTGGTATAGACTTTCGTCTTTGTTCTTTTTTGCTAGTTCTAGAATTTCAACGGTCAATAACCAATCGGTTGGATAGGATTGAATTAAGGTGTCTAGTGTAGCATTAAGATCAATAGATTTGTTGTCTTCACGCATTTGGCGAACGGCCTGATAGATTGTTTCTAATTTAATGCGGTCTTCATCTCTTTTAGCTTTGATTGTTTTAGAAGAAGGAACGTGATTCACCAGGTCAAAACTCTTGTAATCTGCAGGTCCAGAGAAGGCTGATATAACCGATGCACCTACTGCCATGTCATAAGTTCCCCATTCTGGTTGGAAGAGTATGGTATCCCCGTGTTTGACTGTACAATCTTTAAAGCTGATTAAGATAATTTTTCCGTGTATGTTTCGAATACCAGTGATATTCGTTCCTGAAACCGTAATACCGCCTTCAAATTCCAAAGTTACAGGTAGTCCTTCGAACAGATTGTAGGCTTTTAAGTCGCGAGGACTCATATCTTCAATTGCGAGGTTGATGCCTTTTAAGCGACCTAGTGCTGTTCCAAAACCGTGAGGATGTGTTTCTGTACCGTGTCCAACGAGTTCTTTTTCGCGGTAAGACAAAGCCGTAGGTCCCGTTGTTTGGACATATGCTGGTTTTCCTTCGTGTTCAATTACATTTGTAAAGTGTCCTGAAATTTGAATACCAGTATTTAATTCAATTGTTCCTAGCGCTTTGGAGTCGATTAATTTTTGTATTCCTTCCAAACCACCCTTGCGTATAGCCATTTTGTTGGCAAAATTTTCCAATACTTCACTTAAATAGGCAAAATCAGGAGTTACATAGAGTTGAGGTTGTGGTTTGGTGATGTCAAACCCTTGATTAGCTGCCTCAATGGTGTAAGGAAGTTTTGCTACGTTGTCCGTCATGCACCAAGCACTTTCTCCAATGGACGAAAGCAATCCAGCACCATAGATCTTTGGATTGTCCACTGTCCCAATTAAGCCGTATTCTACGGTCCACCAATGTAAATTTCGGATTAAAGCCATTTCAGAAGGAGCGGTTGTGATTGCTTGTAGGCGATCAACTTCGTCTTCTGCTTTTTTAATGTCAGCTTCATCGACACCTTCTGCCTCTTTTAGAATAGAGAGTAAGCGGATTGCTTCGTAAATCTCATAATCATGTGCAGAAGAAATTGCTTTGCATCCAATTTCTCCAAAGCGTCTTAAATATTCTGCATATTCGGGATTGGCAATAATTGGAGCGTGTCCAGCGCCTTCGTGAATAATATCAGGTGCGGGTGTATATTCAATATTCTCTAGTTGTCTAATGTCAGAGGCTATAACAAGTACTTTGTATGCTTGGAATTCCATAAAAGCATTAGGTGGGATAAAACCATCTACTGCCACGGCTGCCCAACCAATTTCCTTTAATATGCGATTCATTCCATACATGCTTGGAATAGATTCAATCGAGATTCCAGTCTTGTTTAACCCTTCCAAGTAGGAATCATGTGCTACCTTCGATAAATAATCGACGTTCTTTCTCATTACATAGCGCCATACCGCTTGGTTTATCGGGGTGTAGTCCTCGTAGTCTTGAGGCTTGATAAATTGCTTTAAATGTGGTGGTAAGCGGTCTATTAATTCATTGCTTTCGTATTCTCTTGCGTCCATAGTATTCAAATAGTAGTTTGGTTGCGGTAAATATAAGGAAAAAGATGAATGTATTATAGTTTCTTGATTTTATGATTTACAAATAGAGAATAATGAAATCTTGACTATACGTTTACGTTGTTTGAAATGTTAAAATCTTAAATATGTAATTATAGGGTTAAATATTTCTATTATGTATAATTAAAATGTTAAATATTATAGTATGCAGGGCGGTATAATCTATAAGATTTGTTTATTACCGTAGATTATTAGGGAACATTAAAGATAATATTAACTAATTTTTTTTTTAGTTTCAAAAATGTTTTTATATTGCAACACAATTATTAACTAATTAAAGCAAATATTTATGAAAAAATTATTTATGTTTTTGGCTGTAGCGGGCTTGGCTACATTCGGAGCTTCTTGTAGTAGCGACGATAACAAAAGCGAAGATCCGAAACTTACGTTAAAAGCGGACAAAACGGAAATCAAGGTTGATGAATCAGTTACTTTTACTGTAGAGTCAAACGGAAAAGCTGAAAAAGCTGCTGAACTTTACAAAGATGGTGCTAAAATTACTAATCCTTACAAATTTACAGAAGAAGGTGAATTTAGCATTGTAGCTAAGAAAAAAGGTGCAGTTGATAGTAATACTGTGAAAATTAAAGTTACTAAAAATGATACTCCTATCGAAAAAAGAACGTTAGTATTATCAGTTACCAACGGTGAAGTAAATGTTGGAGATAACGTTAATTTTACTGTAAAAGATGATAAAGGTGCAACTGTTGCAGGATTTCAAATTAAAAAAGAAGATGGAACTGTAGTAGCTAACCCATGGAAAGCTGATGCTGCTGGAACATTTAAATTTACTGCTACTAAAGCTGATTACAATGATAGTAATGTAGTGTCTGTAGTTGTAATTGAAGCTCCAGTTGTTGAAGAAAATTTTGTTAAAGTAGGAAATGATGTTCAAAGTATTACTGTAGCACAAATGACTGTAAACGCTCAAAATATTAATGGACAATGGGCTATTTATGAGTATGAAAATGAAGAAGATCCTACTGCAGCGCCGTATGCAATTTTCACTGTTAAATTAGGTTCTGTTGATGAGCGAGGTGAAAACTGGGTTTATCAAAATAATAGTTTACTTGTGGTTGAACAAACAGATCCACAGTATTATCTTTTCCCAGGAAGTTCAGAGAATAATGTATTATTTGGATCTTCTAGAATGATTCATTTTACAGGTTCTGAACCAGTTGTAATTCCATTTGCTTTTGGAGATTTAACAAATATGCAATTTACTAGAATTGAGCAAGGACAGACTGCAGAGACAAAACTTGTTTATGCGATAGGTAATGATCAAGCTGAGGTAGATTTTAATGGAAGTTTAGGTACTAGTATTGGAGTTGTTGCAGTTGATGCTAACGGTAATCCAGTACCTGCTGCTATAGCAAAAGATGGAAGTAAAGTATCTTCTATTACTATTCCAATTTCTCAGTTAGTAAGAAAAAAATAATTTTGATTAGGAATAATTAATATAAAAAAGAAAGAGGGTGACCCTAAAAGTCACCCTCTTTTTTTGTAAAAAATTGTCCCATCCTGAAATAACTATACTTGATTAAAGCGCTCTCAAAAAGATTATAGCTAAGTTTAAGAAATAACACTTAGAGGGGGGGAGTCTTTCCGAGACAAAATTAAATAGGAATTTTAATTTGAGTTTCTTGTCCTTAGTTGATTTTCAAAATAGAATTACACAGACTGTGAGAATAAAAGTTAGTTGAGAATGGGTTTTTCAAGTTTTTCTTATGTGGCGGTTGGAGAATAATGAATGTGTTTTTTCGCAAAAAAAAACAGTAGTAAAATTCATTTACTACTGTTTGATACTTATAACTCAAAAAAATATTTTTTGTTTTAAATCTAGGATGTTTATCTCTTTACCTCAGGTGGATAGGCACTCAATATTTTCTGTACAAACCCTTGAATTTTGGCTTCTTTCTTTTCAGGAGTATTGGCATTGTCAATATAGCCTGTTCCAATCCCTTGCCAGATTAACGCTTTTTTGTTTGTATCGATGAAATCGATGTACAATTTCCCTTCTATCGACGTAGATACTGTTGTTGAAGGTGCTCCCCAATAAGGTGCATAGCCCCAACCGTAATAGCCGTATCTTGAGTAGAAGTAATCGTTATTGGTTGTAACGTTTACTTGCTGTTGTGATTTAGTGAAGATGTTCACTAATAGCTGAGGATTACTATCTGTTTTAGTAAAGCCTTTTGCTGCCATCTCTTGATCAATTGCGTTTAGAATACGTTTCTTGTCCAAGTCGTTTAATTTTACGTTGTCAATTCCCTCTTTGAAAAAAGCATAGGTTTGATAGGAAGTAAAATTCGTGTTTTTGTCGTAATCAGCAGAAACACGCACACTACTACAAGAGGCTGAAAAAATGCTAACAGCCGCAAGAATGAGAAATTTAGATACTGTTTTCATCGCTTACTTATTTTGTTTGTGAGTTAATTTAATAAATTTTCATCAACGATATTAGGAAGAGTAACCTTTAGTAAAGGCTCTATTTCCATGGCGCGTTTGATTGCGAATGTAGCTTCTTTATTACGTGCCCAGTTGCGTCTTGCAATACCGTTGTTAACATCCCAAAACAACATGGATTTTAGTTTTTCGTCTGCTTCTTTACTTCCATCTAAAAGCATACCAAAACCACCGTTGATCACTTCTCCCCAGCCAACGCCACCACCATTGTGGATGGATACCCAAGTAGCACCTCTAAAGCTATCGCCAATGACATTGTGGATAGCCATGTCGGCTGTGAATCGAGAACCGTCGTAAATGTTTGATGTTTCGCGGTAAGGGGAGTCCGTTCCCGATACATCGTGGTGATCGCGACCCAATACTACCGGACCGATAATTCCACCTTTAATCGCTTCGTTAAAGGCTGCTGCAATTTTTATTCGACCTTCTGCGTCGGCATATAAGATACGCGCTTGAGATCCAACCACTAGTTTGTTTTCTTGCGCTCCTTTGATCCAACGAATGTTATCAGCCATTTGTTGTTGAATTTCTACAGGTGAATTTTGCATGATTTCCTCTAATACGCGGCAAGCAATTTCATCGGTTTTTGCTAGATCTTCTGGCTTTCCAGAGGCACATACCCAACGGAATGGACCAAAACCATAGTCAAAACACATAGGGCCCATGATGTCTTGAACATAGCTTGGATATTTGAAGTCAATTCCATTACTCGCCATGACGTCAGCACCAGCTCGAGAGGCTTCCAATAAGAAGGCATTTCCATAGTCAAAGAAATAGGTTCCTTTGGCTGTGTGTTTATTAATTGCTGCAGCTTGTCTGCGCAGGGATTCTTGTACTTTTTCTTTAAATAATACAGGGTTGTTCGCCATCATATCATTTGCTTCTTCAAAGGACAATCCAACAGGATAATAACCACCTGCCCAAGGATTGTGTAAAGACGTTTGATCCGAGCCCAAGTGAACGAATACCTCTTCCTTAGCAAATTTTTCCCATACATCTACTACGTTTCCTTGATAGGCAATAGAAACAATCTCTTTATTTGCTTGTGCTTGTTGAACGCGAGCAACCAATTGGTTTAAGTCTGAAATCACTTCGTCAACCCAACCTTGTGAGTGTCTAGTGTGTACGGCTTTCGGGTTTACTTCTGCACAAATGGTAATGCAACCCGCTATATTACCCGCCTTTGGTTGAGCTCCACTCATTCCTCCCAAACCAGAGGTAATGAATATTTTACCTGTTAAGTCCTCGCCGTTCTTTGCGATTTTTCGACCCCCGTTTAGTACGGTGATGGTTGTTCCATGTACAATTCCCTGTGGCCCAATGTACATATAGCTTCCTGCAGTCATTTGACCATATTGGGTAACACCTAAAGCGTTGAATTTTTCCCAATCGTCCGGTTTAGAGTAGTTGGGAATCATCATTCCGTTGGTAACCACTACGCGAGGTGCTTTAGCATGTGAAGGAAATAGTCCCATGGGATGACCCGAATACATCACTAGCGTTTGCTCGTCTGTCATTTCGCTTAAATACTTCATGGTTAACAAGTATTGCGCCCAATTGGAAAAAACAGCTCCATTTCCACCATAGGTGATTAATTCGTGTGGATGCTGTGCGACGGCATAATCCAAATTGTTCTGAATCATGAGCATAATCGCTTTTGCCTGTGTAGAATTTCCTGGATATTCCTCAATTGGTCTTGCGTACATCTCGTAATCAGGTCTGAATCTGTACATGTAGATGCGACCGTAGGTTTCTAATTCTTCTTTAAATTCTTGGATTAACTCAGCATGATGCTTGGCATCGAAATAACGTAGAGCATTTTTCAAGGCAAGTTTCTTCTCTTCTTCTGTCAGTATTTCTTTGCGTTTAGGGGCATGGTTAATTGCCGGATCATACGCTTTTTTCGCCGGTAGCTCATTTGGAATTCCTTGTGAAATTAGTTCCTTAAAAGTCATTGTATGAGTTTTTTTGATTAATTATTATGTGTTTTTTAAGTCAAAACATCAAAACTATTGGCTAGTTTTGTCCACGCGTATAGCTTTCGTTTTTGATTCATTTTTTCCGTAGGTAAGTTACTAAAAACTCTTGTATTATTTGTTTTAATATTTGTACAAATAAATGCGGATTTCGCTTGAGCTATGGAGCATAAAAAACCCGAAATTTGATTTATGATGCTGTCTATTTTTGCCTGTGATGATGTACCAACAACTAAAGTTGAACTTCCATTTGCCGATGGGGTCGAACTTTTTATACGCAGAGAAGATCTTCTGCATCCTGAAATTTCAGGCAATAAGTTTAGAAAGCTAAAGTACAACATACAAGCTGCCTTAGCTTCAGATTGTCAGCAATTGCTGACTTTTGGCGGTGCTTATTCCAATCACATTGCTGCCACTGCAGCAGCGGGAAGATTGTTTGGGATCAAAACCATAGGGGTAATTCGCGGAGAAGAAATCGAACGTATTTATCTGGATAATCCAACACTTAAAAAAGCATCAGCGGATGGTATGCGTTTTAAATTTGTGACGCGTACTGCTTATCGCACAAAAGAATCCCAATCTTTTTTGGCTGACCTAAAACGCGAATTTGGCGATTTTTATTTGGTTCCTGAAGGAGGAACAAATAGTGAAGCAGTTCGGGGAACACAGGAGATTCTCCAAGAGGGAGATCAACAATACACCCATATCTGTTGTGCTGTGGGAACAGGTGGTACAATTGCAGGTATTATTAACCGCTCTTGGTCCCATCAAAAAGTAATGGGATTTCCCGCCTTAAAAGGCGATTTCTTAACGGAAGCAATTGCCCAGTACGCCCAGCAAGACAATTGGTCGTTAGTCTCAGCGTATCACTTCGGAGGATATGCGAAGTACAATGCCGATCTCTTGCATTTTATAAGTGAATTTGAACGAAATACCGGAATTCTTTTAGATCCAATTTATACAGGTAAACTACTTTTTGGTATCTTTGATTTAATTGAACGCAAACAGTTCGCAAAAAACAGTAAGATTCTCGCTATTCACACTGGAGGTTTACAAGGTTGGAATGAAAAAATAAAGTAGCTAGTATATGAGTAAAAAAATCCTTTTAATGTTTTGCCTACTTACACTTGTAAGTTGTGGGGTGAAGAAAAATTCCAAACTAACAGGCAAGAAGAACAAGACAAGCGAATTAGTCTCAAAAGAGAAGTACAGAGCACAACAGCGCCAAGTAGAAGAGCAACGTCGTGTGCACGAGGAAACCAAGAAAGAAAAAGAAAAAGAAAAGAGAGTCGCCGCAAAATCTAGCGAAACCTTAGAGGCTACTTCCCGTGTTGCTGTGACAACGGATATGATACAAGATTATATTCTACTGTATAAGGATATAGCGAAAGACAATATGAGTCAATTCGGAATTCCTGCTAGTATCACTTTGGCACAAGGTGTGTTAGAATCGGGTTCTGGTCAGGGGACGCTGAGTAGGAATGCCAATAATCACTTTGGGATTAAATGTCATAAAGAATGGGACGGGCCCTCAGTTCGTCATACAGATGATGCTCCCGATGAGTGTTTTAGAAAGTATGATCGACCGGAAGAATCCTATCGCGATCACTCCCAATTTTTAGTTTCTCGTAGTCGTTATAACGACTTGTTTTCTTTGGATAAAGACGACTATGAAGGATGGGCGCATGGACTCAAAAAGGCTGGATATGCTACGGATCCTAAATATGCATTCAAATTGATTAGTTTAATAGAACGTTATTCTCTGGATCAATATGACCGCGAAGTACTCGGGGACAAACCAGCTAAAGTAAAAAAGGAAATAGATACTAAACAATCAGAAACCCGCGTAGCTTCCTCCAAAACCCATACGGTTCAAAAAGGAGATACGCTGTATTCTATATCTAAAAAATACAATACAACTGTAGCAAAGTTACAGAAGACAAATAATCTTAATGGAACTAATCTATCGATTGGTCAACGCTTAAAATTATAAAACACCATGTTATATCAAAGAAGTAGTCAGCTTTTTGCCGAAGCTGAGAAAGTTATTCCTGGAGGAGTAAACTCTCCAGTACGCGCATTTAAGTCAGTAGGAGGAACGCCTATTTTTGTCAAAGAAGCAAAGGGAGCTTATTTGTATGATGTTGACGGGAATCGCTTAGTGGATTATATCAATTCTTGGGGTCCTATGTTGTTGGGGCATGCTTATCCACCTGTAGTGGAAGCAGTAATTGAAAAAGCGAAGAAGGGTACTTCATTTGGGATGCCAACAGAAATAGAAACAGAAATAGCGGAATTAGCGGTATCTATGGTACCTCATATTGATAAAATCCGCTTTGTGAATTCGGGTACAGAGGCTTGTATGAGTGCGATTCGACTTGCCCGTGGCTATACAGGACGTGAGAAAATTATTAAGTTCAAAGGATGTTATCACGGACATTCTGATTCTTTTTTGATACAGGCTGGAAGTGGAGCGGTTACGTTTGGTTCACCAAATAGCCCTGGAGTTACACAAGGAACAGCAAAAGATACATTATTGGCAACTTACAATGACTTAGCTAATGTAGCGTCGATCTTTGAAGCAAATAAAGGAGAAATCGCAGCGATCATCATTGAGCCTGTTGCGGGTAATATGGGGTGTGTTCCTCCGAAAGAGGGATTCCTAGCAGGATTGCGTCAGTTGTGTGACGACCATGGCGCATTGTTGATTTTCGACGAAGTGATGACGGGATTCCGCCTTGCACGCGGTGGTGCACAAGAATTATTTGGTGTACGCGCAGATTTAGTCACTTTTGGAAAAGTAATAGGTGGAGGCCTTCCTGTTGGAGCTTTCGCTGGTTCTGCCAAAGTAATGGATTATTTAGCTCCTGTTGGACCTGTTTATCAAGCGGGAACCTTGTCCGGAAACCCATTGGCTATGGCGGCAGGGTTGGCAATGTTGCAAGCGATTAATAGCGATGTAACTGTGTTCAAACGCCTAGAAGAAAAAACAGCCTACTTGGAACAAGGCATTCGAGCTGTGCTAGAGGCAAAACAAATAAAATATACAATCAACCGCGTTGGTTCTATGATTTCTGTGTTTTTTGATGAGCGCGAAGTGGTGGATTTTGAAACGGCAGGATATGGAAATAATGATACGTTTAAAACATTCTTTCACGGCTTGTTGAAAGAAGGAGTGTATATTGCTCCCTCTTCGTATGAGACTTGGTTTATTACGGATGCGTTGACGTATGAAGATTTAGATTTTACGATTCAGGCGGTTGACAAGGTGTTTGCATAAGCGCTAAACCCCAATAACGAATAAAAAAGCTCTTTTTGTCTATAACAAAAAAGAGCTTTTTTTTTTATAAATCTAACTTTAATTGATCAGGTAAAAGTTTAAATGACTTGCGGTGGTATTTACAAGGACCGTACTCCAAAATGGCGGCTCGGTGCTCTTGGGTGGGATATCCTTTGTTTTTCTTCCAATTATACATTGGGAACTCTTCGTGTATGCGGTCCATATAGTCATCGCGATAGGTTTTTGCCAAGACTGAAGCGGCGGCTAAACTTAAGTATTTCGCGTCTCCTTTTACAATACATTGGTGTGGAAGGTCGGGAATAGGAGTGAACTTATTGCCGTCTACCAGTAAGAAATCAGGAAAAGGATTGAGTTGGTATACACTTTCATGCATGGCTTTTATCGCAGCGTGTAAAATGTTTAATTCTTCAATCACATCCTCGTGTAAATGAGTGACCCCATAACTCAGGGCTTGTTCTTCTATGAGTGTGCGCAATGCGTATCGGTTCTTGGCAGACAGCTGCTTAGAGTCGTTTAAGATTTCATTTGAAAAATCAGGGGGCAAAATAACAGCCGCCGCAGTTACTGGTCCAGCGATACAGCCCCTGCCAGCTTCATCTGTTCCTGCTTCATATAGCGCTTCTGAAAAGTGATGTAGTAACATAAGTGAATATAATAGAAAACAAAGGTAAGATTCTACACGTCAACTTATAGGAGGATTAGGTATTATTTACCACTAAATCCATTAATGAAAGTATAATAACGCATATTTTAACAATAAGAAAAAAAAAGCTAAATATCACTCTAGATAAGGTTAAGGGTTGATCCTTAGTTTGTTGCCGTTTTTACTGCGTTTGAACGCAGTTTTTGATCTGTTAAATGTTAGAATTTGAATAAGTTTTTGTTAAGTTTTTTAATAAGAACAAGGCTAGGTATTACTTGTTTATTTAGTATGTTTTGTAATTGATTTGTTGTTTTTTGTACAATTTCTTTGATTATGTTTCTATTTATTAGTATTTAAATGATTTGTTTCTCGTTAATGATGACGAAAGTTAACTAGTTTTTAGTTTAGTTTTTTATGTTTGCGAACTAACTAATTCAATTTAAGTAATGAGATCAAAGCTAAAATGGACAATAGGGCTATTTATGGTTCTATTTGTGCAAATTTCATTCGCTCAAGAAAAGACACTTACCGGTGTGGTTTCTGAAGAAGGATTTCCTTTGCCTGGGGCGACAGTTGTGATTCAAGGCACAACAATGGGCACACAAACCGATTTAGATGGAAATTATGCTATCAAAGTAAAAGAAGGAGATGTTGTTTCGTTTTCTTTTATCGGTTTAAAAGATGTTACATATAAAGTAGGTGCGGCTACCACTTATAATGTAACGATGAAAGCAGTAGAAGATATGTTAGAAGAGGTTATTGTTTTGGCTTATGGACAGGTTAAAACAAAGAATCAAGTAACGGGAAATGCTGTGGCAATTAAAGGAGAAGCAGTAGCTGCGACACCAATGGCTTCTGCAGACCAAGCGTTACAGGGGCGTGTAGCTGGTTTACAGATGTCAGCTTCATCTGGTTCACCTGGAGCAAAACAAAATATCCGTATTCGCGGACGTAACTCGATGACGGCTACAAATGAGCCTTTATATGTTATTGATGGTATTCCAATGTACGATGGTGATTTCTCTGGAGGAAATCAAGGGACTGATTCACCTTCGACCTCGTTGTCTTTATTGGCGACAATCAACCCTGCTGATATCGAATCGATGACTGTGTTGAAAGATGCTGGTGCAACAGCTGTATACGGTGCGCGTGGTACTAATGGTGTAATTTTAATTACAACTAAACGCGGTAAATCAGGGGCGACTAAGTTCAATTTTAGCACGCGCGTAGGTTTCCAAAATAACGCAGTGCGCGGACCGCGTTTATTGTCGTCTAATCAAAAAGAAGAAATCTTTTTAGACGGATTGTATAATACTTTTGGAGAAAAAGGAGCTGTGTTCACACGTGAGGAGGCAGGTGCTTATGCTTTAGCGAATTACTCAAAATCTGGTAACTACGGAAATTGGGTGGCTGCTGGTCGTCCTGATAATGACTGGAGTGAGTATGTGAAAAATGCAGATGCTCCTCTAACAAGTATCAACTTCTCAGCAACAGGAGGTAGTGAACGTCACAACTTCTACGCTTCCCTTTCACATGATAAAATCGAGAGTACAGTAATTGGATCTGACTTTAGACGTATCGGAGCATCGTTGAGTTTCATGCAAAAAATCACGGATAAAGTTGAATTTAATACGAGTATTAAAGTAACAAATACCAAGCAAAATGGTATTTCTGAAGGAGGCGCTTACTTCTCTAATCCGAACTATACTCGATTGGTGATGAATCCTTGGAATCCATTGTACAATGCTGATGGATCTTACTATTTGCCAAATTCAGGTTATCACAATGTGGTGTATACGACCAAACACAATCAAACGTTAAACGATGTAACACGTGTAATTAACTCTAACTCTATTAGCTATGCAATTACAGACGACTTGAAATTCACTTCGTCTATGGCTGTTGACTATACGTTAGCGGATTATTCTGAAACTAGAAATGCAGTACACGGAGATGGTAAAAACTACGGTGGTACGGCTGGAAAAGCGGTTCGTAATAACTTCAATTACGTGGCGCAAAATGGATTGGATTACAAATTCTATTTAGGAGATAACCACCAGTTCAACGCAAAAGTGTTGATGGAGTATCAAAAATCAAAACGCCGTTTCTTAGAAGGATCAGGACAAGTTCTTTTGGATGGGTTTAATTCCCTAGCTGCAGCAGCTGCGAATAAAGATGCTAACTATGCCTTTTTGGATGATGCAAACTTAGGATATGTAGGGATTATCAACTATAACTATCAAAATAGATTCTTAGTAGACGTAACAGGTAGACGCGAAGGTTCTTCTAAATTTACTGATCGCATTGGATACTTCTATTCTGTAGGAGGAGCTTGGAATATGCACTTAGAAAATTGGATGGCGAATCAATCTACAATTTCTACTATGCGATTTAGAGGTTCATACGGTACAAATGGTAACTCACAAATTAATCCGAATCAATATGTGCGTCAAGTAGATGTTGTTTCTTATGATGGTGAGGCAGCTTTGATCCCAGTGCAAATTGGTGGACCAATTGGATGGGAAAAACAACAAAAGATGGATTTCGGATTTATGTTGGGAATGTTTGACGATCGCTTTACTTTAGGTGCTACTTATTTCGAAAGTAAAACAAGTGATTTACTTTACAAGAGAACACTGTCTAAAATGTCTGGTTTCGATTCTCAAATGATGAATATGGGAGCGATGAATAACCGTGGTATTGAGCTAGAGGTAAACGCAGATATCGTTCGTTCAAAAGATTTTAACATTTCAGTTGGAGCAAACTTTGGTACGGTACGCAATAGAATTACTGAAATGCCTGTTTTTGATGGGGTTGAAATAAAAGATTTTAAATCGTATACTGCCGATGTAAAAGGACATTCAGTTGCAGAGTGGTATATGCCGACATGGGCAGGAGTTGATTCTCAAACAGGGCAACCAATGTGGTATGACGCTAATAATGAGAAAACATCGAAATACGGTGATGCAGAAGCTAGATTCCAAGGAGCAAGTGCACTGCCTAAGTTTACAGGAGGAGCAAATCTACACGTAGATTACAAAGGATTCTTCTTAGACGGAATGTTTACTTTTGCTGGAGGTCACAAAGTGTATGAACAATATGCATTTAAAACAGCTGGAACAACAAGTGCATTGATCTCATCTAATGCATCTTCAGATGTAATGGATAGATGGCAAAAGCCTGGGGATATCACTAATGTGCCAATTGTTCAATATGAAGCAACAGGAGGAAATGCTAATTATACTAGTCCATCCACGCGATTTTTATACGATGGAGATTATATCCGATTGAGAAACGTTAGCTTAGGGTATAACTTTAACTCAGAAATCACAAGAGCACTGAAAGTAGACGGATTAACGCTTTCTGTAATCGGTACAAATTTGTGGACTTGGGTTAAGGATAAAGGGTTGAACTACGATCCAGAAGTAGATGCTTCAGGTTATGTAAACCTTGCAACTCCACCGGTTAAATCAATTGTATTCTCTGTTAATGTTAAGTTTTAAAAAGATATGAAAAAGATACTATTTTCAATTGTAGCCCTAGCATTGCTTTCATCTGGATTAACAAGTTGTTCAGATGATCGCTTAGACGCTACCCTAGAGGGAGCTCGTGATATTGAAGCGAAACCAATCGAGACAGTAACGGATTTGCGTGCAACGGTATCAGGCGCCTACTATAGAATGGTAGAAGCTGCTTATTATGGCCGTGATATCATTATTTACAGCGAAGTACGTGGAGATAACGCTTATGCAGCCGCGGGATTTTCAAACCGTTTTCAAAATGTGTCAAGCTATAATTTAACGCCTACACATGCGTATCCATCTGATACGTGGAAGAAAATTTACGAGGTTATTAGTTCTGCAAACTTAGCGATTGGCGCTACCATTAAAACGGGAAGTGAGAAAGAAATTAATCAAGGAAAAGCAGAAGCTTTGGCCATTCGCGCTTTAGCACATTTCGACTTGTTGCGTCTTTACGGTCAACAATATGTAGGTGACAGTGGGTTAGATGGATTGGGAATCCCTTACATCAAGCAATTTGGCGAGCTAGATGCAAAGAATTACAAGCGTTTATCTGTACGTGAAGTGCGCGACAACATCTATAAGGATTTAGATGATGCTTTGGCATTAGTCGATAAAAATGCGACAAATAAAAAGCGTTTCACTCAACAAGCTATTTATGGTGTGAAATCTAGAGTAGCCTTGTTTTTTGGAGCTTTTCAAGAGAGTGATTATGCGATCGCCTTGACAAGTGCTCAAAAAGCAATGGAATTAGGTGGAGGAATTATTCAGCAGAGCGCTTATGTGGCCTCATTTAGCGCTGAAGAACCTCAAAGTAACTCAGTATTCGAATTAGCACAAGACAACGTCAATAATTTAGGAAACAACTCTTTGTATAATATCTATGCGTATAGAGGATATGGAGACGTAGTTGGATTAGAGGAGAACTTACAAGATCTATTCGAAGATCAAACCGATATTCGCTCTTCTGTTGAAATGCAAGGGTACAATAACCTGACCCAAAATGATAAAGGAAACTACAAAAAAGTTGGACCAAATAAATTCGTCAAACTAACGGAGAAAGAATTGGATGGTACAGTTGTTGTGGATCCTGCAATTCGCTATTCGTTTGAGTACTACCGCAACTTTGGTAAATACACGAAAATTAGTTCGAATATTAAGGTAATGCGTTATGAAGAGTTGGCATTTAATTTTATTGAAGCAGCAGTGCGATCAAAAACAGAAGAAGGTGCAGCGCTAAATCTATTGAATAAAATTGCGGCAGAGCGCTATGACGATAAACCAGTAGCGAAGTACGATAAACTTACGTTAGCGACTGTGTTAACGGAAAGACGCAAGGAACTTATTTTCGAAGGATTCCGCTTTGAGGATCAAATGAGAAACAAAGAAAACTTAGCAAGTACGCCACAATCAAAAGAAGGAATGCTATATGGTTCACCTAAACTGGCGTTCCCTATTCCTCGTAATGAGATCAATGCAAGTAAAATTGAGCAAAACGAAAGCTACTAAACAGTAATAGTACTGAAAGCACAAAAAGGTTTTGTCCTTTTTAAGGTATAACCCCGTCAATTCGACGGGGTTTTTTTATTGGGGTTTTTCTTATACTAGCTTGAATACAGCAAAGGAGCTGTTCTCAATTTGTACGATTGCTAATTATATTGTAGCATGATTGAAGTTAGTTCGTTAATTTGTAGGAGGTTGTGTTCGGAATGAATGCAGCTTTATCTTGCTCACTCCGCCAGGAATTATGTATTATTAACAATTGTTGTGCAAATTCATTGAATTAGGAGACTAGGTTTAATTTTTTATGGATATATCTTCTTTTTATTTATTTTAAATAAATGTTTTAATACTTATTATGAAGGATAGTGTAGATGCGATTCGTTAATTAAAATCGGGCTGTTATGCTAAAAATATATTAAATATTTGATTAGTTCAATATTTAGAGTCTTACATATACTATTCGTTTTATTGAAATAGAGTTGAGTTTATCCGTTTAAATTAGCAATAAAACTAATGATTTATTAGATATTATCTTTTTGACGTCGCTTTTTTATCTTGATTTAGTGAAAATGGTTTAGGAGGTGTGAGAAAAAATGTTTAGATTTGTTTAACTAACTAATCAATTTTTTAAGAATGAGATCGAAGATTAAGTGGATTTATGCGTGCATAATGATCCTACTTGTACAAGTGGGCTTTGCACAGGAGAAAACACTTTCTGGGGTGGTAATGGAAGACGGTATGCCACTACCAGGAGTAACGGTTGTGATTCAAGGCACCCAAGAGGGGACACAAACCGATTTAGATGGAAAGTATACGTTAAAAACGAAACCAGGACAAGTGCTTGTGTTTTCTTTTATCGGTATGCAAGACGTGAAGTATACGGTAGGTAATGCAGCGTTACACAATGTAACGATGACTGCAGAAGACAACGTACTTGACGAAGTTATCGTTGTAGGATATGGTACTACTACAAAAGAATCGTTTACAGGTTCAGCAACGCAAGTGGACAGCAAGCGTATTGAAAGCAAAAACGTATCCAATGCGGTATCGGCTTTATCAGGAGAAGCTGCTGGGGTTCGCGTTATTACAACAAGTGGTCAGCCAGGTTCTGAGCCAACAGTTCGTATTCGTGGATTCGGTTCAGTAAACGGAAACAGAAATCCGTTGTACATTGTTGATGGCTCCCCTTATTTTGGGAACATCAGTTCAATTAACCCAGCGGATATTGGATCAATGACAGTATTAAAAGATGCTACTGCTACAGCAATCTACGGTTCTCGTGGAGCAAATGGAGTTGTAATCATTAATACAAAATCAGGAAAAGGGTCTGATTCTTATATCGAAGTAGATGCTAGTACAGGAGTAAACTGGAGAGCGTTACCTCGTTATAACGTAATCACTTCTCCAGAGCGTTATGCGGAATTGTCATGGGAATCTCAAAAAGGTTTCGGAAAGTTTCATCCACAATTGGGTCTTGATGATGCGGGAGCGACACAATGGGCAAATCAAAACTTATTTAACCAAGACTACGGAATTCACCCACGTTATAATATGTGGAATGTTGCTGACGGTGGAGAGTTAATTGATCCTACTACAGGAAGAATTCGCCCAGGAGTGACAAGAAAGTACAATCCTGAAAATTGGGAAGATTATGCTTTTAAGGCATCAAGAAGAACTGAGGCTAACTTAAAGATGGGTGGGTCTTCAGAAAAAACTTCGTATTTTACCTCTTTAGGATATTTAAAGGATGAAGGATATTCATTAAATTCGGATTATGAGCGTTTGACTGCGCGTTTAAACTTGCAACACAAACCAAAAGAGTGGTTGGATGCAAGTATGAATGTTGGATATACACACTCGCAAAGTAATAATCCTGGACAAACATCAGATTCAGGAAGTTTATTCTGGTTTACAGAAAATATTCCATCTATTTATCCATTGTTCACAAGAGATGCCAATGGAAATAAATTGAAAGATATTTATGGCGGTAGCCAATATGACTATGGGTCAGGACGTGGATTTGGTGCATTGACAAACTCAGTTGGAGATGCTACGTACGGAAAAGATCAATCGACAAAAGATGAAATCAACCTAAACGCTGCATTCACTGTGGATATTGCTGAGGGGTTAACTTTTGAAACAACAATTGGTGGATCGTACTACAACAATACAAGAGATTTGCTAAATAACAGATACTACGGTTCTGCTTCTACAATGGGCGGATCAATCTATAAAGTGAAATCAGAATTGTTTACCTACAACTGGACCAAAATGTTCCGTTATAAGAAAACATTTGGCGATCACCGATTAGAAGTATTAGCAGCTCATGAGAATAGTGCGTATGAGTTTAGATACAATACAATGTCCAAAAATAATTTAGCTGATCCAAACGGTCTTGGACTTAATAATGGATCTTCTTCTTCTCCATCAAGTGGATGGAAAGATGAAAGTGCATTAGAAAGTTACTTTGCACAGGTAAGTTATGATTTTCAAGGAAAATATTACCTTTCTGGTACAATCCGTCGTGACGGTTCTTCAAAATTCAAAAGAGATAAATGGGGTACATTTGGATCAGTTGGAGGGGCTTGGGTTATCTCAAGAGAAGACTTCATGTTGGATCAAAATACCATCACAAACTTGAAATTAAAAGCGAGTTACGGTTTAACAGGTGACCAAACGTCCTATACCGTGCTTGACGGTATTAGATATGAAGCATTCCATCCAGGTGAAATGTTATGGGAAGTAGATACGTATGGAGGAAATTTAGCGATTTACGAAAACAAAGTTGGTAATGCAGATTTAACTTGGGAGAAATCAAAAATGTTCCAAACGGGAGTAGAAGTTAGTTTAGGACGTTATTTGGATATTTCAGTAGATTACTACTTGAAAAATACAGATGACTTAATATTTGACCGTAAAATTGGACCTTCCGTAGGGTTTGAATCTATTCAGGTAAATGACGGATTATTGCGTAACCAAGGAATTGAGTTTAATGTGGTGGGTCACTTACTTCAAACCAAAGACGCATATGTTGATTTATCAATCAATGGAGAGTATTTGAAAAATGAGTTAAGAAGAATGCCTATCGATCCAACGACAGGAAATCAAAAACCAATTGATATTAATGCTATTTACGGTCGTTCAGTAGGTCACTCATTAGGAGATTTCTACATGAGAGAATACGCAGGTGTTAATGCTGAAACAGGACAAGCACAATGGTATGTGTATACCTATAAAGATGAGAATGGTAAAAAGCAAAATATTGCTTCTTTAGAGGATTTTTATGCTACAAATCCAGATAAAAAAGGACAAGTAACAAAAGAAACTACTACTACATATGGTCAAGGTACCTTGGCTTACGTTGGAAAATCAGCTATACCTAAAGTAAGAGGAGGAATTAACTTAAACGCTGGATACAAAGGATGGGAGTTAAGCGTTCAAGCTTTATATAGCTTAGGTGGATATGCGTATGATTACAGCTATGCTGGCTTAATGCACAACCAATCGATTGGAGGAAATAATTGGCATAAAGACATTGAAAACCGTTGGCAAAAACCAGGCGACATTACTGATGTTCCTCGTTTGTCAAGTGGTGTGGATACAGGTGTTAACAGTGCATCTACCCGTTTCTTAACTAAAGCAGATTATTTTTCGATTAATAACATCCGTTTAGGATATAACTTGCCTAAAAATTACTTGAAACAATTAGGATTAGCAGATGTTAGTTTTTACGTATCTGGGGATAATTTATTTTTATTCACAAAACGCAAAGGATTTAACCCTGCTACAGATGAATTTGGAGCGTCTGATACTTATAGATATTCACCTTTGACTACTATTACTGGTGGAGTTAAAGTGAAATTTTAATCTTAAAGAAACAACAAAATGAAGAAAATATTAATGATAGCTCTTGGAGCAGGGATGTTATTGGGAGCATGTTCGAAAGATTTTTTAGATAAGTCATCGACCCGTTTTATTTCAAAAGACGATATCGATAAGATCACAGAACAATCTCCTCACTTAATGGAAGCCACAATCAATGGATTGTATGCTTATAATGTACGTCAGTTCGCAGCAGCTTCGACAGGACATGATGATTTTGGTCAAAAAGGATTTGATATCTATACGGATATGATGTCTGGTGACATGAATTTGAATAGTGCTATCTATGGATGGTATAGAGGAGTTTCGAATTTGACTGATTTCGAAAATTATGCCTCAACGACTAGTGCGAAAGGATGGAGATTTTACTACTATATGGTTCGTGGAGCTAATAATATCATTACTGCATATTTAGACGATAATGATCAACCAAGAAAGACGTTATCTCCACAAGAGAATTTAATTCTAGCCCAAGCATATGCTATGCGTGCGTATATGTACTATAACTTAGTGAATTTGTATACCAAAGGGTATGATTTGAATGAAAAGATTCTACCTATTTACGTTCGTCCTATCTTGACTAATACACCAGCAAAACCAACACAAGAAGTTTTTGCCCTTATGGAAAGCGATATGCGAACTTCTTTAAAATATTTTGAAGATGCTGGGGCTACTGGAAAAGGAGCAAATATCAATTATAATGTAGCTAAAGGAATTTTCGCTTATATCCTTGCGGCAAAAGGGACTCCGGACGCTTTAACTGAAGTAGTTACGCTAACCAATGACGTAATTGGTCAGTACACTGTTGGAACTAAAGCTCATATGTTAGGTGGATTTAATAGTGTATCTGCTAATCCTAACTGGATGTGGGGTGCTGTTTTAACGACTGAAAACAATCTCGATTTAGTATCTTGGTGGGGACAAATAGATGTATTTACCTATAGCTATGCTGCAGTAGGAGATTCTAAAGGAATAAACAAAGAATTGTATGCGGCTATTCGTCCAGATGATGTTCGTAAACAACAGTTTGAAACCAACGTAGAATTTTTTGATCCAGAAATCGATGATATGGTGAGCTTTGGAAGTGCAATTTTACCTTTAAACAAATTTTATCCATCTACTGGTAAAGTATTCAAAGGACAACGTATCATTACTTCTGATTATGTATTTATGCGTGTTGAGGAGATGATTTTGCTAAATGCAGAAGCAAATGCAAGAATGGCAAATGACGGTGCTGCGATTGCTTCACTGGCAATGTTGCTGGCAAATAGATTGGATGATTATTCTTACATAAACGGTTTGTCCGGACAAGCGTTGAAAGACGAGATTTTATTGCAAACTCGTATAGAATTGTGGGGTGAAGGAAAATCTTTCGCTGCTTCAAAACGTATGAAAAAAGATTTTAAATATGGATCAAACCATTTGTACTTTCCTGGTGTAAGTTTTTCATATGATGATAGTCGTTTGCTGATTCCTGTGCCTCAAGCAGAAATCTTAAATAACCCAGTTTATAATAACTAAATATAGAAAGCCATCTTCGGATGGCTTTTTTTATTGTCTTAAATTGACACAGTATCACTATTATAATAAAAATAAAATTAACTTTGCTTAAATTTATTTTTTATGCGAAAGTGTCTTTACTTGGTATTTTGTTTGCTGGGCTTTTGTGTGGTTGCCTACGCTCAGTTGCAACCAGCAAGAATAGATCGAGGGAATACAACAAATTTTGGGGATCCAAACGACCCTTATAACAATAACTTTGGCGATCCTAGAAACCAAGAACCACAACAGGGAAATCAAGAAAAAAGAAGTTTAAGAGAAAAGGTAAAGAAAGATTCAGTTGCCCCTATCAAAGACTATAAGATCATCACGATTCTTCGTGATACGGTGGCTGTGGATACCGCCTTGGCATTAAAGAGCTACTACAAGTTTAACTACTTGCGAAAAGATAATTTCGGCTTATTGCCTTTTGCCAATGAAGGACAAACCTATGCAACCCTGAAATACAATATAAAAGCAAATGCTGTTTTGCCTGATTTTGGTTTTGAAGCTAAACAGTTTAACTACCTCAGAGCAGAAGATATTACTTATCATTCAAGTCCAACACCACGTACCGAATTATATTATAAAACGGTTATGAAACAAGGACAAAGTCTAGATGCTTTTATTACCCTGAATACAAGTGAACACCTCAATTTATTCCTCGCTTATAAAGGAATGCGTTCCTTGGGGAAATACATGAGTCAATTGTCTTCAACAGGAAACTTCCGAATAGGTGGAAGCTATTATTCACCCAATAAACGCTATGTCCTTTTCACCCACTTCGTAGCTCAAGACATTTTGAATCAAGAAAACGGAGGTATTGTCGATTTAGATTTATTCGAATCAAGTGAAAAACCATATAATAAACGCGAACGCCTCAATGTGTATTTTCGTGATGGAGAAACACTATTAAAAGGAAAACGCTTGTTTTTACACCACGAATATCAATTGAATAGTTCGCTTGCTAACGGTATTTTATTGACCCATGAATTTGCTTATGAGGATAAATTCTTTGAGTACTCCCAAGCGGACTTAAATAATACGTATACCCAAAAAGATCGCTTTGGTGCCTCTTTTCAATCGTCTATTTCAAATAAAACTAGATATTATACTCTTTCTAATAAAGTAGGGGCTGCCTTTCAATCGGGCTTACTTGGACGTATCGAAGTGTATGCGGATTTCTATAAATACAACTATAACTACAAGAGTTTTGCAAACATAAACAATGTACTTATTCCAAATTTATTAGAAAAAAACATAACCTTGGTCGGTGGAAAATATACCTATAAAAAGGAAAATTGGAATGCCTTTCTCTTGGTGTATAATTCTCTAGGAAATGACAATACCAGTAATATACAAGCCAATATTGATTACTCATTTGCAGAGAATATCGGATTGCAAGCGGGGTATCAGAAGTTGAATCGCATGGGGAATTTGAACTTTTACTTATACCAAAGTGATTACCTGCATTACAACTGGAATAATAACTTTAACAATGAAAAGATCAATCAATTTGATGCTAAGCTAAAAACGCCTTGGATCACTTTAGAAGGATCGTATCAAGTAATTAAAGATAAATTGTACTTCTCCAATGACAATCCTGACTACAATGAATTTGGTATTGCAAAACAATTGTTGATTACGCCTAAACAATACGGCAATACAATTAACTACCTTTCGTTACAAGCGTCAAAAGAAATCACATTTGGAAAATTTGGGTTAGACAATATCATTTTATATCAAGAAGTTGATCAGGCCGATGCCATCATAAACGTGCCAAAATTGCTAACACGTAATACGTTTTACTATAAAGGCGCCATGTTTAAGAAAGCGTTGAAATTCCAAACAGGTATTACATTTACATATTTTAGTAAGTATTATGGAAATGATTACAATCCGGTAATTGGCGATTTTTACGTGCAAGATAAAGTGAAAATTGGCGATTATCCTGTTTTCGACTTCTTCATTGATATGAAGGTGCGTACCGCGCGTATCTATCTTATCCTAGAACACTTTAATAGCAGCATGTCAGGTTATAAATACTATACTGCACCTAATTATCCCTATAAGGATTTTACCTTTAGATTTGGGGTAGTTTGGAACTTCTTTAGTTAAATTATATAAGGTTAGCATCAGGCTAACCTTTTTTTGTGCTTTGCGATTTCTTTTGGTCAGATTTTTGTTCTGTTGAATATTCGTACTAAAATCTGCATCATGAAAGAAGCCTTTGTACAATATGTGTGGAATAAACAACTGTTTACCACCCTGACAATGCGAACAGCACAACAACATTTAGTGACTGTGCAACATCCTGGGCAATGGTCAAGCTTGGCAGGACCAGATTTTTTTTACGCGCAAATTACACTCGACGGACAGCGTTGGATTGGCAATGTCGAAGTACATCTCCAATCTTCCGATTGGTATCGGCATCATCACCAAAACGATGCCCGCTATGACAATGTGATCTTACATGTAGTGTGGGACTACGATATGCCAGTCTTCAATTCAAAGGGAAGTGAAATACCGACTTTAGTTGTCGCGGACTATGTGCAAAAGCAAGTCATGTACCAAGTCGAAAAGCTCCTTGCACCCAAGACTACTATTAATTGTCAAACCCTCCTAAAAGACACCCTAACTCCGATTGAATGGTCTAAATGGAAAGAAACGCTTTACATTGAGCGTCTGCAAGATAAAGCCAAACAAATTGAACAGCTATTGCAGGAAACAACCTACAACTGGAACCAAGTCTTATTTTGCCTAGTAGCTAAAAGTTTCGGTTTGAACGTCAATGGAGATGCTTTTTTTGAAATGGCAAAAGCCCTGCCAATTCAGATTTTGTTAAAAGAAGGCGAAGAATTAATGGCGATCGAAGCACTATTTTTTGGTATGGCAGGTCTTCTTCAAGAGGAGGAGGAAGTCGTGGATCGCTATTATTGGGATTTAGTCGGCCGATGGCGGTTTTATCAACACAAGTACCAACTACAAGCCCGAAGTCCGACCACTATGCATTTCTTTAAACTTCGGCCTCCAAATTTTCCAACTATTCGCTTGGCTCAACTTGCCTCGTGGTTTTTTAAGCACAAATATCAATTGGGTCAACTACTGGAGACTCGAGGACGCTCCCATTTACAGCATCTAGTACAAGCAGAAGTAAGCCCGTATTGGGAAACCCACTATACTTTTTACAAAGAAAGTAAACCGCAAAAAAAAGAAGTGACGCTTGCCTTTCAAGAGCTTCTCCTCCTCAATACGGTTATTCCCATGCAATATGTATGGGCTTGCCATAAAAATAGGGAAGAGGAAGTAGAGAATATCACCGCTCTTAGTGCTGAATTAAAAGCAGAATCCAATGCAATTGTTGCTTTATTTGAGCGCGAAGACGTAGTAATCGACAATGCTTTTGATAGCCAAGCCCTCATTCAATTGAAAAAGACCTATTGCGATGTGAATAAATGTCTGTCTTGTGCAATTGGTCGCGCTATTCTAAATAAAAAGAATTAAATTTGTATTACAACAGAAAAGAATGATGATAAACAATTTGCGCTATTTTTTGGAGAAGCACGGCTTTAAAGTTTCTACCCGCTTGGGAGAACGTTTAGGGATTCGCGTTACGAATATCCGCCTATTCTTTATTTACCTCTCTTTTTTTACGTTGGGTTTAGCTTTCGCACTCTATTTGACCTTGGCCTTTTTCGTGCGTTTGAAAGATTTAATCTATACAAAGCGAAGTTCTGTTTTTGATTTGTAGATATACCGCCTAACGTTGAATTGTAATACACAAGCCTTGATTGTGTATGAAATTAAACAACTACTTTTATCATTGGTCTTACTATACCCAAACACAAAAGCGTGGATTTATATTCCTGCTGCTTGGGTTTATGCTGATTCAAATAACCTTGTGCCTGTTGGTTTACTATACAAACCAAACACAGCCCCCCGATGTGATTCCTCAAAACATCCAAGTAGCCCTACAAGCAGAACTGGATAGTCTTAACCGATTAGCATCAAAAAGGAAGGATACAATCTATCCTTTCAACCCCAATTATATCAGCGATTATAAAGGGTATTTCTTGGAATTATCAACGGAGGAGATTGATCGACTCTTGGCTTTTAGAGCCACTAAACAAATCATCACCTCTACAAGTGATTTCCAAAAAGTGACAGGAGTTTCCGAAGAATGGATACAAAAGTATAGTCCGTATTTTGTGTTTTATGCGAAAGCGAAAATGCAAAAAACACAGGTAAACACAACAATTGCTACTAAAAATGCTCCATCGAATCAAGGCCTACTTCCGATGCAAGATATTAACGAGGCTACCGCAGAGCATTTACAGCTAATCCGAGGTATAGGTTCTGCATTGTCAAAGCGTATTATTGATGATCGAGACAAATGGGGAGGTTATGTTCACATGGATCAATTAAAATTTGTATATGGACTTTCTGAGGAGGTGATAAGCTTACTTCTTCAGCGGTTTGCCGTTCTAAACGCGCCTCAAATCAATCCTGTAGACCTCAATGAGGCTGGGGTAGATGAATTGAAAAATATCCCGTATTTGAATTATTTTCTCGCAAGAGAGATTGTTAAATATCGAAGTTTGCACGGCGATTTTGTTAATAAAGAACAATTAAGAGAAATTGAAAAAATTCCACTTGACAGGATTCATATAATTAGTTTATATTTGAAAATTAGGAATTAAATTAAACAACCATGAATTTTGAATACAATGAAACTCAAGCAATGATTGCTGAGTCTATTAGAGATTTTGCAGAACAAAATATACGTCCATACATTATGGAGTGGGATGAAGCACAGATTTTTCCAGTTGATTTATTTAAGAAATTAGGGGAAATGGGGTATATGGGTGTACTGGTTCCAGAAGAATATGGAGGATCAGGATTGAACTATCACGAATACATTACAATTGTAGAGGAAATATCAAAAGTAGATTCATCGATCGGTTTATCTGTAGCAGCTCATAATTCATTATGTACAAATCATATTTTGACGTTCGGAAATGAAGAGCAAAAGAAGAAATGGTTGCCAAAATTAGCTACTGCAGAGTGGATTGGTGCTTGGGGATTAACGGAGCACAATACAGGATCTGATGCAGGAGGAATGAATACTACAGCAGTAAAAGATGGAGATCACTGGGTGTTAAACGGTGCTAAAAACTTTATTACACACGCTATTTCTGGAAACGTTGCAGTTGTAATTGCACGTACAGGTGAGAAAGGTGATTCTCGCGGAATGACTGCTTTTGTTATTGAAAAGGGAACACCAGGATTTTCAAGTGGAAGAAAAGAAAATAAATTGGGAATGCGCGCTTCTGAAACGGCAGAATTGATTTTTGATAACTGTCGCGTACCAGACGCAAATCGTTTAGGTGAAGTAGGTGAAGGATTTATCCAAGCGATGAAAGTTTTAGATGGTGGCCGTATTTCAATTGGTGCTTTATCTTTGGGAATTGCAAAAGGAGCTTATGAAGCTGCGTTAAAGTATTCAAAAGAAAGAGTGCAATTCGGAAAGCCAATCAGCGATTTCCAAGCGATAGGATTTAAGTTAGCCGACATGGCAACTGAAATTGAAGCTTCTGAATTGTTGTTACACAAAGCAGCCTTCTTGAAAAACAATAATAAGCCGATGACTAAATTAGGAGCAATGGCAAAAATGTATGCTTCTGAAGTATGTGTGAAGGTTTCAACAGATGCGATCCAAATCCACGGTGGATACGGATACACAAAAGATTTCCCAGTAGAGAAATTCTTCCGTGATTCTAAACTGTGTACTATTGGAGAAGGAACAACAGAAATTCAGAAATTAGTTATTTCTAGAAATATATTAAAAGAATAGTGTACCTAGTTGCATAGAAGAGAGGCTGTCTAATAAGCCAAACAATATAAAACCCCACCTATTTTTAGGTGGGGTTTTTTTGTGCTGTACAAGTTGTATAGCGTTATTTCAGGACTGAACAGTTTCGGTTGTTGAACTTTCTCTTTGTTCACTGTACGTGGTAACCATCATGCTCAATGCACCATCACCTGTTATATTACAAGCTGTACCAAAGCTGTCTTGTAAGGCAAAAATCGTAAGTGTTAAAGCAATTCCCGCATCGTCGAAGCCTAATACGGAGGTGATAATTCCCAAAGAAGCCATCACCGTACCGCCTGGAACACCAGGGGCGCCAATGGCGAATATACCCAACAACAAAATAAATACAATAAGCGTTCCTATAGACGGGATACTGCCATAGAGTACTTGAGAAACCGTCATGACAAAAAACACTTCCGTCAATACCGATCCACATAAGTGTATATTGGAGAAAAAAGGAATAGTGAAATCGGTGATTGCAGGTTTTAGTACTTTACTTTTATGTGCCGACTGTAAGGCTACACCTAAGGTTGCTGCTGATGACATCGTGCCTACGGCTGTTAAATAGGCCGGACCGTAATGCTTTACTACCTCCCACGGATTTTTCTTGCTATATAGGCCTGCTAGCGTATACAGTATGGTTAACCATACAAAATGAGCGACAATCACGATCAATATAACCTGAATAAAAATAGGAAGTTGGGATTGAATGGATCCCTCATAGCTCAGGATGGCAAAATTGCTCATAATGTAAAAAGGCAATATCGGAATCAAAACGCGGTTGACCAGCAGCAAAACAATATCCTTAAACTGATCAAAAACCTTTTCTAAAGGCTTGGATTCGATCCACAAAATCCCAATCCCAATCATCAAAGCAAGGGTTAATGCTGTCATTACTCCAAATACGGGAGGAATATCTAATTTAAACAGCATTTCGGGAATCTCTCTTAGTTCAGAAGCGGTGTTGGTAACCTGTAACCGCGGAATTAGTTCATATCCCAAAGTGGCACTAAAAAAACCGGCCCCTATACTCGAAATATAGGCGATGGCTACCGAAAAACCAATGATTCGAAGGGAGTCTCGGTGTAGTTTGGTAATGGAAGAGACAACAAACCCCAATATGATTAAGGGAACGAGAAACAAAATCAGCTGACCTAAAATATGCCTCGTCGATAAAATAATTTGCAAGAGGGTCTCATTGAGATAACTTCCAGCGATTAATCCGACTATCGCTCCTAGCAATAAACGGAAAATAGTATTGTTTAATATTTTTTGCATCGTTGATTTTTTTAATTCAAAGTAAAAGTAAAAACCATGTAGCATTTTTACAGTAAAAAAGAAATAATATACCATATAGATGGTAGCAGTAAACAAAGGGAAGGGATTGCGTTGTTTCGATAATCAATGAAATAGTTTAAGTTGTTTAAAAAATAAAATAAACACAATCGGTTTTATGCGCTTAGATAGGTGAACGGTAAGAATGATCAGTTGACTTGCTCCTCTTTACCGTTCAAGCAGCTAATTTAACCGTTCGCGCATTTGGTTTTTTCTAAGTCGAAGCCAAATAGTAGATTTGTCTTGTTATTTAGATGGAAACCCGAATGGGAGTGAGGGGATTACATGGTGGAAGGACACACCAAAATAATGATTTTTCTATTTTTGTGTCGAGTTGTGAATCGTATAAAACGAATACATATGATTGTAAATTGGTATCGCCATCTGGTTTTGGCTCTAAGTTTAAGTATGCTAATAAGCTTAGCTATTTCGTACTATGCCTTTTATGGCAGTGCGCTGTCTTGGAATGAAATACTTGTGAATCCCCGATTTGTAAAGAATACCTTTTTTTCATTTGTTCTTTCTTTTCTTATTTACGCTTCAAATGTTGTGATAAGTATTTTGCTTAGCGTGCAGTTTAAACGAAAGGAAAAGAAAACAGGTATTGCATTCAATCAACGCTCGCAGAACACTCTCTACTTTTTGTCTGGTATTATAACCTCGATTACAGCGTATTATTTGTTTCTCGGAATGCTTTTACATTGGTTTTATGGCGTTTCCTTTTCGGAGTATATTCATGGAAATCACATGAGGTTGGGTAACTTTTTGGGTGTGATCGTATTGAGTGTGTTTATCTTGCTTGTCGTTTTTACTTTTGCCTATCACGATCAATTGAGAATTTTGGAATTGAAAAATAAAGAGATGGAGATTGCGCTGCAGAAAAATCAAATTGAACGCATGAAAGAACAGTTAGCTCCACATTTTTTGTTCAATAACCTCAATGTGTTGATAAGCACTATTCAGGAAGATCCGGTCAAGGCTGAGCAATTTGCTCGTTCTTTTTCAAAAATTTATCGTTATGTCCTAGAGCGATTGGATGCTACGTCAAGTACCTTAGCTGAAGAATTGAAATTTACCCAAGACTACATCTATCTCTTAAATGTTCGCTATGACAATGCTGTTGATTTTCACTTAGCAGAAGAAGTATATGGCTATCAAGACGCTTTGATACCAACGTTGAGCTTGCAGCTTTTGCTAGAAAACGTAGTTAAACACAATGGGATTCCTTCTGAAGGTAAAATTCGCATAACTTTGAGTATTTTTAATGGAGGATTGAAGGTGTGGAATGAGAAGTGTGCTAGACCCAAACAAGAGTATACCTCGGGATTGGGACTTAAAAATCTCTCCAATCGCTGTCAACTGTTGTTGCAACAAGAAATTCGAATTGAGGAAACAGCGAGAGACTTTAGTGTGATTATTCCTTTGCCTATAAGAAAAAATGGATGAAAATAGTTGTAATAGAAGATGAAAAGCCAGCTGCTCGACTACTGGTGCGCGAATTAACTAAATTGGGGTACACTGTTTCTTGTGTGTTGTATTCTGTCAGTGAAGCGATGCTGTGGTTGATGCAAAACGAACATCCAGATTTGATTATGGCGGATATTCAGTTGGCGGATGGGTTGTCCCTAGAAATCTTTGATCAAGTAGAAGTAAAAAGTGCACTTATTTTTGTGACGAGTTTTGATCACTATGCGATTAAAGCATTTAAGTTGAACAGTATAGATTATCTACTAAAACCCATTGATCCAACGGAGTTGCTACACGCTATGGAGAAGTATGAGAATCAGCAACGCAGCATAGCAGAAAAAGTGCTAGGGATACGCACAAGTATGGGAGGTTCTTCCTATGTCAAGCGCTTTGCAATTAAGGTGGGGATGCAAATAAAAATAGTCTTGGTAGATGAGGTGGTTTGTTTTTTTAAGGAAGACCGTGGGGTATACCTAGTAACAACAGAGGGGAGAATGTATCTACTGGATGTGAACTCCATCGATGCTGTTTTGAAGCTCGTAAATCCTTTGACTTTTTTTAGAGTCAATAGGCATCAACTCGTGTCGATTGATTACATCGAACAAATTACACAACTTAGCACCTCCCGTCTAAAGCTAAGGGTGAAAAACTACGACAAAGAGATTATCGTTAGCCGCGAACGAGTGCAAGCGTTTAAAATGTGGTTGGGGAGTAATTGATTGGTTGAGCTTGAGCGGATTGTAATGACGATGTAATAGGAGTATTATTCTAAATAAAGAAAATAAAAAAGTTTTTTTGTTGTGTTGTATAAAAAAAGTTTTACTTTTGCATCACCAAATGAGAGGAGGTGTATGAAAACATGTTGATCATTCCAATTAAAGACGGAGAAAATATTGATAGAGCACTAAAGCGCTACAAAAGAAAATTTGACAGAACAGGTACGTTACGTCAATTAAGATCTCGTCAGCACTTTACAAAACCATCGGTTTTAAAAAGAGACAAAATGCAAAAAGCTGCATATATCCAACACTTAAGAGATTCAGTAGAAATCTAGACTTAAACGTAGGATTAAAGTATAAGGCCGTTGTAATAAAGTATTATCTTTGTTACAACGGTTTTTTTATGGATAAAAATGTAGTAAAATTTCTAGAGTACTTAGCGAAGGAGAAAAATTATTCTTCCCATACCCTTTCGGCTTATCAACGAGATATTGCTGCATTCTTGGATCAGTTGGAGGAAGGAGAGGATTATTTGACTATCAAGTACGATGTGGTTCGTTTGTGGATTGTGACCTTAATGGAAACGGGAATCAGCAAGCGTTCAATCAATCGCAAGATGAGTGCGCTGAAAGCGTTTTATAAATTTTTGATGAAAATTGGCGTGGTAGAAGTAAGTCCGCTTCAACAACACAAAACCCTCAAAGTTGAAAAGAAGTTGCAGTTGCCCTTTTCGATAGCAGAAGTCGATGAGGTACGGGCGACGCTTGAAAGTCAGGAGGGATTTGCCGCTTTGCGCGATTTGGTTATTGTGGAGATGTTGTACTGCTTAGGATTGCGTCGAAGTGAGCTTTGTGGAGTTCAAGTTGCTGATGTTGATTTTTATACGCGGATGATTCGTATCACGGGTAAGGGAAATAAGGTGCGTTATGTGCCGATGATTGACAGTTTGTTCCAGCTTTTGAAGCGATATCTCGCTGAGCGAGCGAACGTTTTGCTAGATCTTCAGGAAATTAACTATTTTTTAATAGAGGAGAAGGGTACTAAAGTTGATGAAATATTTGTTTATCGGGTGATTAATTCCTATTTTAGTAAGACAACAACAAAGGAGAAAAATAGTCCACATATGTTGAGGCATGCTTTTGCTACACATCTTCTAGAAAACGGAGCGGATATCAACTCTATCAAGGAGTTAATGGGGCATCAAAGTTTAGCGTCAACAGAGGTATACGCACATGTAAATCTAAAAGAATTGAAAGAGACATATATGAGGACTCATCCTAGGTTGAAGAAAAAAAAATAGAAGAACCTTAAAAACAGAGCGTTATGAAAGTAAACATTCAAGCAGTTAATTTTAATGTGGATCGCAAGTTGGTAGATTTTATCAATGAGAGAATGCTTAAAGTGAGTAAATTTTACGACAAAGTGATTTCGGCAGACGTATTTTTAAAAGTTGAAAATACCAATGACAAAGAAAACAAAACAGTTGAGGTTAAATTATTAGTTCCCGGAGATGATATCATTGCTAAAAAAACGTGTAAAACGTTTGAGGAGGGTGTTGATCTAGGTGTTGATGCAATCGAACGCATGGTTGTGAAGTACAAAGAGAAAATGAAAGCACATTAATGTAAAAAAATCAGTAAATTGTTTTTTTTAATCAATAAAATATATACATTTGCAGTCCGTTAGAAATAGCGGACTTTTTCTATTGAGTCAAATGCCGGTGTAGCTCAGTTGGCTAGAGCAGCTGATTTGTAATCAGCAGGTCGTGGGTTCGAGTCCCTCCATCGGCTCAAAGAAAGAGATAAAAACCAAAGGTTTGAGGGGAGATACTCAAGCGGCCAACGAGGACGGACTGTAAATCCGTTGGGAAACCTTCGCAGGTTCGAATCCTGCTCTCCCCACGACTAAATATAAAAATGCATAAGCCGGTGTAGCTCAGGGGTAGAGTGCTTCCTTGGTAAGGAAGAGGTCACGGGTTCAAATCCCGTCATTGGCTCAGGTTTTTTTATTATATTTGAACACTAATTATATAACTAAGATTAAATTATTAGATCATGGCAAAGGAAACTTTTGATCGTTCGAAACCGCACTTAAACATCGGTACTATCGGACACGTTGACCACGGTAAAACTACTACTACTGCTGCTATTACTAAAGTTTTAGCTGACGCAGGATTCTCAGAAGCTCGTTCATTTGATTCAATTGATAATGCTCCAGAAGAAAAAGAGCGTGGTATTACAATTAATACTTCTCACGTAGAGTACCAAACTAAAAACCGTCACTATGCACACGTTGACTGTCCAGGTCACGCGGATTACGTGAAAAACATGGTTACAGGTGCTGCTCAAATGGATGGTGCTATCTTAGTAGTTGCTGCTACTGATGGACCAATGCCACAAACTCGTGAGCACATCTTATTAGGACGCCAAGTAGGTATTCCTAGAATTGTTGTTTTCTTAAACAAAGTTGACTTAGTAGATGACGCTGAGTTATTAGAGCTTGTTGAAATGGAAGTTAGAGATTTATTATCTTTCTACCAATACGACGGTGATAATGGACCAGTAGTTCAAGGATCTGCTTTAGGAGCTTTAAACGGAGAGCAAAAATGGGTTGATGCATTATTGCAATTAATGGATGAAGTTGACGCTTGGATCGAAGAGCCAGTACGTGACAACGAGAAACCATTCTTAATGCCAGTTGAAGACGTATTTACAATTACAGGACGTGGAACTGTTGCTACAGGACGTATCGAAACTGGAGTTGCTAATACAGGAGACCCAGTTGAAATCATCGGTATGGGAGCTGATAAATTAACTTCTACTATTACAGGAGTTGAGATGTTCCGTAAAATCTTAGACCGTGGAGAAGCTGGAGATAACGTAGGTTTATTATTGAGAGGTATTGACAAAACTGATATCCGTCGTGGTATGGTTATTTGTAAGCCAGGTTCAGTAAAACCACACGCTAAATTCAAAGCTGAGGTTTATATCTTGAAAAAAGAAGAAGGTGGACGTCACACTCCATTCCACAACAACTACCGTCCTCAATTCTACGTTCGTACAACTGACGTAACTGGAACAATCCAATTACCAGAAGGAACTGAGATGGTTATGCCTGGAGATAACTTAACAATCACTGTTGAGTTGTTAAGCCCAATCGCTTTATCAGTAGGTTTACGTTTCGCTATCCGTGAAGGAGGTAGAACAGTAGGTGCTGGTCAGGTAACTGAAATTTTAGACTAATTACTTAGTATAAATAAATTTTTTTAAAGTCAGCGGGCAACCGCTGACTTTTATAACAAACGGGTGTAGTTCAAGGGTAGAATAGCGGTCTCCAAAACCGTTGATGGGGGTTCGAATCCCTCCACCCGTGCAAAAACAATATAACATGGCAAAGGTATTTAATTACATATCAGAAGCTTTTACAGAACTTAAATCAAATGTAACTTGGTCGCCTTGGGCTGAAGTGCAAAAGTACACAATCATTATTGCGATCTTCGCAATTGTGTTAGCACTAGCTACTTGGGGAGTAGATAGTTTGTTTGGAGACCTATTAGGGAAGTTTTATAATTGGATAAGATCATAAGGAGAAAAATATTATGGCTGATACAAATGTCAAAAAATGGTATGTGGTTCGTGCGGTAAGTGGACAAGAGAACAAAGTGAAGAATTATATCGAAACTGAGATTTCTCGTTTAGGTTTGTCAGATTATCTTTCGCAAGTTTTAGTGCCGACAGAAAAAGTGGTTACTGAAGATAAGAATGGTAAAAAGAAAACAACTGAGCGCGTTTACTTTCCAGGCTATGTGATGATTGAGGCTAACTTGACAGGAGAGGTTCCGCATGCTATTAAATCCATAACAGGGGTTATTGGTTTTCTTGGGGAAACACGTGGAGGAGATCCTGTGCCTTTAAGAGAATCAGAAGTTAATCGCATGTTAGGAAAAGTCGATGAATTAGCAGTTAAAGTTGATTCAGGTGCAATTCCATATGAAGTTGGCGAGTCAGTAAAAGTGACTGATGGACCGTTTAAAGGTTTCGATGCAACAATCGAAAACATCAATGAAGATAAGCGTAAGTTAGAGGTAATGGTGAAGATTTTTGGAAGAAAGACACCTTTGGAACTAAGCTTTACACAAGTAGAAAAAATATAATGTTACATAGACGCATCTTTGCTTCCAAAAGAGATGTGCTAAATTTTTTTAGAAATGGCAAAAGAAATTAGTAAAGTAGTTAAACTACAAGTTAAGGGAGGTGCTGCGAATCCTTCGCCACCGGTTGGACCTGCTTTGGGGGCTGCTGGAGTTAATATCATGGAGTTCTGTAAGCAATTTAATGCTAGAACACAAGATAAACCCGGTAAAGTTTTACCAGTACAAATTACTGTGTACAAAGACAAATCATTCGAATTTGTTGTTAAAACGCCACCTGCTGCTGTTCAATTATTAGAGGCTGCAAAAGTGAAATCTGGATCTGGTGAGCCTAATAGAAAAAAAGTAGCTAGCGTAACTTGGGAACAAGTACGTGCTATCGCAGAGGACAAAATGCCGGATTTAAACGCATTTACTGTTGAATCAGCGATGTCAATGATCGCGGGTACTGCAAGATCTATGGGTATATCAGTAACAGGAACAGCTCCTTTTTAATTGTAAAAGAAAAAAGAAATGGCAAAATTAACAAAAAAGCAAAAGGAAGCTGCTGCTAAAATTGAGAAAGGTAGATTTTATTCTTTGAAAGAAGGGTCTGCTTTAATTAAAGAAGTTGCTTCTGCAAAATTTGACGAATCTGTTGATATCGCTGTGCGTTTGGGTGTAGATCCACGTAAAGCAAATCAAATGGTGCGTGGGGTAGTTACTTTACCACACGGAACTGGAAAAGATGTTAGAGTGTTAGCATTAGTTACTCCGGATAAAGAAGCTGAAGCTACAGCTGCTGGAGCAGACTATGTTGGATTAGATGAGTACCTACAAAAAATCAAAGACGGTTGGACAGATGTTGATGTGATCATCACTATGCCTGCTGTTATGGGGAAATTAGGACCATTAGGACGTATTTTAGGTCCTAGAGGATTAATGCCAAACCCTAAAACTGGTACTGTAACTATGGACGTAGCGAAAGCAGTTCAAGAAGTGAAAGCTGGTAAAATCGATTTTAAAGTTGATAAAACGGGAATCGTTCACGCAGGTATTGGAAAAGTATCGTTTAGTGCTGATATGATTCAAGAAAACGCAGCTGAATTGATTCAAACATTAATCAAATTAAAACCAACAGCAGCTAAAGGTACTTATGTTAAGTCTATTCATATATCTAGTACTATGAGCCCTGCTATTGCTTTAGATCCTAAAGCAGTATAATTGGTAGAAAAAATTTTTACGTATGACTAGAGAACAAAAAGCAGTAGCGATAGAAGAAATAAAAGGTCAGTTAGCAGATGCTAATATCTTTTATATAGCTGATATTTCAGGATTAAATGCAGAGGTTACTACAAACTTGAGAAGAGCTTGTAACAAAGCAGGAATCAAAGTTGAAGTAGTTAAGAATACGTTGCTTGCTAAAGCAATGGAAGCTTCTGAGAGAAACTATGAGGATTTAGCTTCAGTTTTAAAAGGAAACAGCGCTATCTTTATTTCGGACGTTGCTAACGGACCGGCTAAAATCATCAAAGACTTTAGAAAGAAAAGCGATAAACCTGCATTAAAAGGAGCTTATATTAACGAAGAAGTTTACATTGGCGATAACCAATTAGACGCGTTAGTAGCTATTAAATCTAAAGAGGAAGTTATTGGAGAAATCATCGGATTACTACAATCACCAGCTCAAAGAGTTATCTCAGCTCTACAAAACCAATTCAAAGACGAAGAATAAAAAGAGATTCTTGTGTTTGAATGTTCCATAAACGAACGCACATTAATAAATTATATTTTTACAAATCATTAAAAGATAGAAAAATGGCAGATTTGAAACAATTCGCAGAACAATTAGTTAACTTAACAGTTAAAGAAGTTAACGAATTAGCAACTATATTAAAAGACGAATACGGAATTGAGCCTGCAGCTGCTGCTGTAGTTGTAGCTGGTGGTGGAGACGCTGGAGCTGCTGAAGAGCAAACTGAATTCACAGTAGTATTAAAAGACGCTGGTGCTTCTAAATTAGCAGTAGTTAAAGCAGTTAAAGAATTAACTGGTTTAGGTCTTAAAGAAGCTAAAGATATCGTTGATTCAGTTCCTGCAAACATCAAAGAAGGTGTTTCTAAAGATGAGGCTGAAGGTCTTAAAAAAGCATTGGAAGAAGCTGGAGCTGTTGTTGAGCTTAAATAAGCTTTTTAACCAAAATATTTTAGGTTTAGGTCTTGGGAGCAATCTCAAAGGCCTAAACCATTTTGCGTATAAAGTGATTTGTGCGTAAATCCTATTAAACATTATAAACAAAATTTATTGTCCATTGATGATCACAAATCAGAATGAAAGATTAAATTTTGCCTCTACAAAGAATATTCCTGCGTATCCAGACTTTTTGGATATCCAGGTTAAGTCTTTTAAGGATTTCTTTCAGTTAGAAACGAAATCAGAAGAAAGAGGTAATGAAGGTTTATATAATACCTTCATGGAGAACTTCCCGATCACTGATACGAGAAATCAGTTTGTATTGGAGTTTCTTGATTACTTTGTTGATCCTCCTCGCTATTCAATTGAAGAATGTATTGATAGAGGACTAACGTATAGCGTTCCGTTAAAAGCGCGTTTAAAATTGTACTGTACTGACCCTGAACACGAGGATTTTGAAACGATTGTTCAAGATGTGTATTTAGGAACAATACCGTATATGACGCCTAGCGGTACATTCGTAATCAATGGAGCTGAGCGTGTGGTAGTGTCTCAATTACACCGTTCACCTGGTGTGTTCTTTGGACAGTCTTTCCATGCTAACGGTACTAAATTGTATTCGGCGCGAGTTATTCCTTTCAAGGGGTCATGGATTGAGTTTGCTACTGATATCAATAGCGTGATGTATGCGTATATTGATAGAAAGAAAAAATTACCTGTTACTACCTTATTCCGTGCTATTGGATTCGAAAGAGACAAGGATATCCTAGAGATTTTCGACCTAGCTGAAGAGGTAAAAGTATCAAAAACAGGATTGAAAAAATACATCGGACGTAGACTTGCTGCACGTGTGTTAAATACATGGCACGAGGACTTCGTTGATGAAGATACAGGAGAAGTAGTTTCAATTGAGAGAAATGAGATTATCTTAGACCGTGATACAGTCCTAGATAAAGATAATGTCGAAGAAATCATTGAGGCGAACGTTAAGAATATCCTCCTACACAAAGAAGACAATAATCAGGCAGATTATGCCATCATTCATAATACATTACAGAAGGACCCTACAAACTCTGAAAAAGAGGCTGTAGAGCACATCTACCGTCAGTTGCGTAATGCAGAACCGCCTGATGAGGAAACTGCACGTGGTATTATTGATAAATTATTCTTCTCCGACCAACGTTACAATCTAGGTGAGGTAGGTCGTTACAGAATGAATAAAAAACTTAATCTTGATACCCCAATTGACAAACAAGTTTTAACAAAAGAAGATATTATCACTATTGTTAAATACTTGATTGAATTGATTAACTCTAAAGCTGAGATTGATGATATTGACCACTTATCAAACCGTCGTGTACGTACTGTAGGTGAGCAGTTATCAGCTCAATTTGGTGTTGGTTTAGCGCGTATGGCTAGAACAATTCGCGAGCGTATGAATGTACGTGACAACGAGGTGTTTACTCCAATCGACTTAATTAACGCTAAGACGTTATCGTCAGTAATTAATTCATTTTTCGGAACAAATCAGTTGTCTCAGTTCATGGATCAAACCAATCCATTGGCAGAGATTACACACAAACGTCGTTTATCTGCTTTAGGACCTGGAGGTTTATCTAGAGAAAGAGCTGGATTCGAGGTGCGTGACGTTCACTATACACACTACGGACGTTTATGTCCAATTGAAACGCCTGAGGGACCAAACATTGGTTTGATCTCTTCGTTAGCGGTGTATGCCAAAGTGAACAATATGGGATTCATCGAAACACCTTACCGTCCAGTAGTGGATGGAAAAGTAGATATCGTCAATGCGCCTGTATATTTAAGTGCTGAGGAAGAAGAAGGAATGTTAATCGCACAAGCGAACGTTCCGATGGATAACGAAGGAAACATTACAGAAGAGCGTGTAGTTGTAAAAGAAGAAGGGGATTTCCCAGTGGTTGAACCGAAAGATTTACACTATACCGACGTTTCTCCGAACCAAATCGCTTCGATTTCAGCGTCTTTGATTCCATTCTTGGAGCATGATGATGCCAACCGTGCGTTGATGGGATCGAACATGATGCGTCAGGCTGTGCCTTTATTGCGTGCGGATTCTCCAATCGTAGGTACAGGTTTAGAAAGACAAGTAGCTTCAGATTCTCGTGTTTTAATTAACGCTGAAGGAGAAGGTGTTGTTGAGTATGTTGACGCACAGAAAATTATTATTAAATACGATCGTACGGATGAAGAGCGTTTAATCAGCTTCGATCCAGACGAAAAAGTATATAATCTAATTAAATTTAGAAAAACCAACCAAAGTACATGTATCAACTTGAAACCTATTGTTCGCAAAGGGGATCGAGTAACTAGAGGACAAGTACTATGTGAGGGATACGCTACACAAAATGGAGAGTTAGCACTTGGACGTAACCTACAAGTGGCCTTTATGCCATGGAAAGGGTACAACTTTGAGGATGCTATCGTAATTTCAGAAAAAGTAGTGCGTGAAGATATCTTTACCTCTATCCATATCGATGACTACACACTTGAAGTGAGAGATACAAAATTAGGAAACGAAGAGTTGACTAATGATATCCCGAACGTAAGTGAGGAAGCTACAAAAGACTTGGATGAGAACGGTATGATCCGCATTGGAGCTGAAGTTAAACCAGGGGATATCCTTATTGGTAAAATTACACCGAAAGGTGAATCTGATCCAACGCCAGAAGAGAAGTTATTACGCGCAATCTTCGGTGATAAAGCTGGGGATGTTAAAGATGCATCGTTAAAAGCTTCGCCTTCATTAAGAGGGGTTGTATTAGACAAAAAATTATTTGCAAGAGCAGTAAAAGACAAACGCAAGCGTTCAAAAGATAAAGACGATTTAGCTTTACTAGAAACAAGATTCGAAGTGAAGTTTAATGAGTTGAAAGATCGTTTGGTTGAGAAGTTGTTCTTTATTGTCAATGGTAAAACATCACAAGGGGTATTGAATGATTTAGGAGAGGAAATCTTGCCGAAAGGAAAGAAATTTACTCAAAAAATGCTTCATGCTGTTGATGATTTCGCTCACTTGACTAAAGGACAATGGACAGTAGACGAGGAGACAAACAGTATGATTACTGACTTGATCCACAACTACAAAATCAAATTAAACGACTTACAAGGGGCGTTGCGTAGAGAGAAATTTATGATTACTGTTGGGGATGAATTACCATCAGGAATCTTAAAACTTGCAAAAGTATATATCGCTAAGAAACGTAAGTTAAAAGTTGGGGATAAGATGGCAGGACGTCACGGTAACAAAGGTATTGTTGCTAGAATCGTTAGAGATGAAGACATGCCATTCTTAGAAGACGGTACACCAGTTGATATCGTGTTAAACCCACTAGGGGTACCTTCTCGTATGAACATTGGTCAGATCTATGAAACTGTTTTAGGATGGGCTGGACAGAAATTGGGTAAAAAATATGCTACTCCAATTTTCGACGGTGCTGAATTAGATCAAATCAATGCGCTTACAGATGAAGCTGGTATTCCGAGATTTGGACATACTTATTTGTACGATGGAGGAACTGGAGAAAGATTCCACCAGAGAGCAACAGTAGGGGTTATTTACATGTTGAAATTAGGACACATGGTTGATGATAAGATGCACGCGCGTTCAATCGGACCATACTCATTAATTACGCAACAACCGTTAGGAGGTAAGGCTCAATTCGGAGGTCAGCGTTTTGGAGAGATGGAGGTTTGGGCTCTAGAAGCATACGGAGCATCAAGTACATTACGTGAGATTTTGACGGTAAAATCAGATGACGTTATTGGTAGAGCGAAAACTTACGAAGCAATCGTTAAAGGAGAAACTATGCCAGAACCAGGATTACCTGAATCATTCAATGTGTTAATGCATGAATTAAAAGGTCTTGGATTAGACATCAGATTAGAAGAATAAACTATAGATTTTAGAGTAAGCAGTGCATGCTGCTTACTCTATATCATACACTTTAACAAGTAAGTTTACCATGAATAGAAATAAAGAGAAAAATACCGTAAAAAGGTTTAATAAAATCTCAATTGGTTTGGCTTCACCTGAATCGATTCTTGCAGAATCAAGAGGGGAAGTTTTAAAGCCAGAAACAATTAACTATCGTACGCATAAACCAGAACGTGACGGTTTATTCTGCGAGCGTATTTTTGGTCCTGTAAAAGATTACGAGTGTGCTTGTGGTAAGTATAAAAGAATTCGCTACAAAGGGATCGTTTGTGACCGTTGTGGTGTTGAAGTTACTGAAAAGAAAGTACGTAGAGATAGAGTAGGGCATATCAATTTAGTTGTGCCTATTGCACATATTTGGTACTTCCGTTCTTTACCTAATAAAATTGGATACATCTTAGGGCTTCCTTCAAAGAAGCTTGACATGATTATTTACTATGAGCGATATGTAGTAATTCAACCTGGTATTGCAAAAAATGCCGAGGGTGATGCATTAAATCGCTTAGATTTCTTAACAGAAGAAGAGTACCTGAATATTGCAGATTCTCTTCCAATGGAAAATCAATTCTTAGATGACACAGATCCAAATAAATTCATCGCCAAAATGGGTGCTGAATGTATCATGGATTTATTAGCAACAACGGATTTAGACCAATTGTCTTATACTTTGCGTCACGCTGCTAATAACGAAACATCTAAGCAAAGAAAAACCGAAGCATTAAAACGCCTTCAAGTGGTAGAGGCTTTCCGTGAATCAAATGAGAATCGCGAGAATAGACCTGAGTGGATGATCCTAAAAGTAATTCCAGTTATTCCACCTGAATTGCGTCCATTAGTGCCATTGGATGGTGGACGTTTTGCAACGTCAGATTTGAATGACTTGTATCGTCGTGTAATTATCCGTAATAATCGTTTAAAACGCTTAATGGAGATTAAAGCTCCTGAGGTAATTTTGCGTAACGAGAAACGTATGCTTCAAGAAGCGGTGGATTCACTTTTCGATAACACTAGAAAATCTTCTGCTGTTAAGACTGAGTCTAACCGTCCATTGAAATCACTTTCTGATTCATTAAAAGGTAAACAAGGGCGTTTCCGTCAAAACTTATTAGGTAAACGTGTGGATTACTCTGCTCGTTCGGTTATTGTCGTTGGACCTGAATTGAAATTATACGAATGTGGATTGCCAAAAGATATGGCAGCTGAGCTTTACAAACCGTTCGTGATCCGTAAGTTGATCGAGAGAGGAATTGTGAAAACAGTAAAATCTGCGAAAAAAATTATAGATAAAAGAGAGCCAGTTGTTTGGGATATCTTAGAAAACGTGATTAAAGGACACCCTGTTCTATTGAACCGTGCCCCTACGTTACACCGTTTAGGTATTCAGGCGTTCCAACCAAAATTGATTGAAGGTAAAGCGATTCAGTTACACCCATTAGTGTGTACGGCGTTTAACGCGGATTTCGATGGTGACCAGATGGCGGTTCACTTGCCATTAGGACCAGAGGCAATCTTAGAAGCTCAATTGTTAATGTTGGCTTCACATAATATCTTAAACCCTGCGAACGGTGCTCCTATTACTGTACCTTCTCAAGACATGGTACTTGGTCTTTACTATATGACTAAGTTGCGTAAGTCTACACCAGAAGAAATTGTAAAAGGAGAAGGATTAACTTTCTATTCGGTAGAAGAAGTACATATCGCTATCAATGAAGGGAAACTGGACTTGAATGCGGGTGTGAAAGTTCGCGCAAAAGATTACAATGAGAAAGGTGAATTAGCATACAGAATCATTGAAACAACTGCTGGACGTATCTTGTTTAACGAGGTAGTTCCTGAAAAAGCAGGGTATATCAATGAGGTATTGACTAAGAAATCACTACGTGATATTATCGGTGGTATTTTAGCTACTACGGACGTACCTACAACTGCTGCATTCTTAGATGATATCAAAGGTATGGGGTATGGATACGCTTTCCGCGGAGGATTGTCATTCAGTTTGGGTGATATTATCGTTCCAGAGAAAAAACAAGATTTGATTGATGATGCTAACCAACAAGTAGATCACATTACGATGAACTATAATATGGGGCTCATCACAAATAACGAGCGTTACAACCAGGTAATTGACGTTTGGACATCTACCAACGCTATGTTAACCGAGTTGGCTATGAAGAATATTCGCGAAGATAAACAAGGATTTAACTCTGTATACATGATGTTGGATTCTGGAGCGAGGGGTTCTAAAGAGCAGATTCGTCAGTTAACAGGTATGCGTGGTTTGATGGCGAAACCGAAAAAATCAACTGCAGGTGGTGGTGAAATTATCGAAAACCCGATTCTTTCTAACTTTAAGGAAGGACTATCGATCTTAGAGTATTTCATTTCTACCCACGGTGCTCGTAAAGGACTTGCGGATACGGCGTTAAAAACTGCGGATGCGGGATATTTAACTCGTCGTCTTCACGATGTTGCACAAGATGTTATTGTTAACTCTGTAGACTGTGGTACTTTAAGAGGTATTGATGTAATGCCATTAAAGAAAAACGAAGAGGTAATCGAATCATTAGGAGAAAGAGTATTAGGTCGTGTTGCGTTGAACAACGTAATCAACCCATTAAACTCTGAGATCATTGTTGGTGCTGGTGAGGAAATCACTGAAGCAATTGCTAAAGCTATCAACGCTTCTCCAATCGAATCGGTTGAAGTTCGTTCACCGTTGACTTGTGAGGCTAAAGTAGGTATCTGTGCGAAGTGTTACGGACGTAACCTTGCTACAGCAAGAATGGTTCAAAAAGGAGAAGCTGTGGGTGTTGTTGCTGCTCAATCTATTGGGGAGCCTGGTACACAGTTGACATTGAGAACGTTCCACGTTGGGGGTACTGCAGGAAATATTTCTGAAATTTCTACTATCAACGCTAAGTTTAAAGGTCGTTTAGAGATCGAAGAACTTAGAACAGTTGAAGGTGAAGACAATGAAGGAAATAAAATCAACATCGTAATTTCTCGTTCTACAGAGGTGAAATTGTTCGATCCAAATACAGGTATTTTGTTAACAACGAACAATATTCCTTATGGATCAACAATCTATGTAAATGATGGTGATGTTGTTGAAGAAGGAGCTACGATCTGTAAATGGGACCCTTATAACGGTGTAATCGTTTCCGAATTCACTGGTAAGGTTGCTTATGAAGATATCGAACAAGGACAAACGTTCATGGTTGAAATCGATGAGCAAACTGGTTTCCAAGAGAAAGTTATTAGCGAATCTAGAAACAAAAAGTTAATTCCTACTTTGTTAATTTACGGTAAAGATGGGGAGTTAATTCGTTCATACAACTTACCAGTAGGTTCTCACTTAATGGTAAATGATGGGGAGAAAATTAAAGCTGGTAAAGTTTTAGTAAAAATTCCTCGTCACACTTCAAAAGCAGGGGATATTACAGGAGGTTTACCTCGTATTACAGAGCTTTTAGAAGCGCGTAATCCGTCGAATCCAGCTGTAGTTTCTGAAATTGATGGGGTTGTATCTTTCGGTAAAGTGAAGAGAGGTAACAGAGAGATCGTGGTTGAATCAAGAACAGGAGATATTAGAAAGTATTTAGTGAAACTTTCAAACCAAATCTTAGTTCAAGAGAATGACTTCGTAAGAGCTGGTTTACCATTGTCTGATGGTGCTATTACTCCAGATGATATTTTACGTATCCAAGGGCCTTCTGCTGTACAGCAGTACTTAGTAAACGAGATTCAAGAAGTTTACCGTTTACAAGGGGTGAAAATTAATGACAAACACTTCGAGGTTGTTATTAGACAAATGATGCGTAAAGTTCAAATTCAAGATCCAGGAGATACGCTATTCTTAGAAGATCAATTGGTTCACACAAGTGATTTCATCGTTGAAAACGACCGTTTATTCGGAATGAAAGTTGTTGTTGATGCTGGAGAATCTGAGAATTTGAAAGAAGGACAAATCGTTTCAATGCGCGAATTACGCGATGAAAATTCATTGTTGAAACGCGAAGATAAAAACTTGGTAATCTCTAGAGATGTTATGCCAGCAACTGGTACGCCAATTTTACAAGGTATTACTAGAGCATCATTACAAACGAAGTCATTTATCTCTGCAGCGTCGTTCCAGGAAACAACAAAAGTGTTAAACGAAGCAGCAGTTGCTGGTAAGATTGATACGTTAATGGGATTAAAAGAAAACGTAATTGTTGGACATAGAATCCCTGCAGGTACTGGTATGCGCGAGTATGAAAGTATTATTGTTTCTACAAATGAAAACGGCGATTTTTTAACGCAAGAACAAGAATTAAATTTCTAAGACATGGCTGAAGAACAAAATAACTTCAACATTGAATTGGATGAAGTTACGGCAGAAGGAACCTATTCAAATCTGGCAATAATCAATCATTCAAACACTGAATTTGTTGTCGATTTTGTAAACATTATGCCAGGAGTACCAAAAGCAAGAGTGAAGTCGAGAATTATCTTAACTCCACAACATGCAAAGCGACTTTTACAAGCACTGGAAGATAATATCCATAGGTTTGAACAGTCAAATGGAGAAATTAAGGATTATGAATCAACGAATAATCCGATGATGCCACCCATTAATTTTGGTCCCAAAGGAGATGCTTAATTAACGCTATATAACGAAAAGCCCTGTGCGCAAGCACGGGGCTTTTTTTTATGCCCTATTCCTTACCTAGCGGTTTTCCTTCTAGATTGGTTTAACAGTTTGTTGATATTTTCCTAATATACGTGCTTGTTCTTGTGGTTTGTTAGCTTAATGTTATCCCCTACCTATCCCTAATCGCAAAGGAAGTGATCTTTTTTCAATCCCTTACTACTGCAAATGCCTAGTTTACCGCTTGATTTAGAGTTGTTTTAATTTCATGGAAGGTGCTCGTCTTTTGTGGTCTCTTTTTTGTTCTGATCCTTTCCATTTCCAAAATTTCATAACTAAAAGTTTACATCGGTTAACCATAGCTTAATTGAGTTTAATTGCGCTTAAGAATAGAATTGATTTGTTTTGTCAGCATAAAATGAATTAATTACTCAACCTTAGTATGAAAAAAAATCAGCGCAATACAACAAGCCTAATTTTTTTACTTAGCGCCATGCTGTTTTCTTCTACAGCTACACTTTATGCTAGAGAAGATCAGTTTCAAGGGCAGAAGATTTCCGCCTCAGCTAACCAACAAAATGTCATTCGTGGAAAAGTTGTCGATCAACAAAACTTAGCTCTACCAGGAGCTGTGATTCGCAATTTGACTACGGGAAAAGCGGTGCAAACCAATTTGGAGGGAGAATTTAGCCTGCCGTATGATGATTTGAAAACGACTGTTTTGGAGATCTCATTTTTAGGTTTTGAAACCCAAACCTTATCTGTGGGCGATCTAAACTTTCTAACCGTACAACTAAAAGAAACCACAAGTGTATTAAACGAAGTAGTCGTTACGGCTTTAGGAATTAAAAGAGAAGAAAAACAGTTGGGGTATTCCCAACAAACGCTCAATGGCGAAGAATTAAATCACGCACGTTCCAATAACTGGTCAGACGAACTAAAAGGAAAGGTCGCTGGGATGACTATGTTGTCTTCTAACTCAGGTCCGATGAATTCAACTCAGATCAAGCTTAGAGGCGATCGCTCTGTTAATTTAGGAGCTAATGGAGCATTGATTGTTGTTGACGGTGTGATTGTAGGTGGTGACTTGTGGTCGAGTGGATCTGAAACTGCCTATATTGGCGATGATGCACCTGTTGATTATGGAAATGGAATTGCTGATCTTAATCCAGATGATATCGAAAGTATAACCGTTTTAAAGGGACCTGGTGCAGCAGCCTTATACGGATCAAGAGCTGGAAATGGGGTGTTGATGATCACCACTAAATCCGGAGGGAAAAAGAACAAAGGATTGGGGGTTAGCTTCAATTCAAACGTCAGCTTTGATGTGATTCAACATTGGCCCGATTATCAATACCAGTACGGACAAGGATCGGGAAAGAGTTTTAATAAAGACGGAGATCCATTCTATTCCTATGGTACCTCTGAAGATGGAGCTAATACAGGAAGTACGAGTAGTGCATTTGGACCTAAATTTGATGGACAATATTACTTTCAGTATGACCCAACCACAGAAGGTCAAGGTGAAGAACGCACCTTGTGGAGACCTTATAAAAATAACATTAAAGATTTTTGGAGAACAGGTTTAACGACTACAAACTCCTTAGGGCTTTCTGGTGGAAATGACAAAGGAAGTATTCGCGCTACAATTACACATTCTAAGAATGAGTGGATCATGCCTAATACTGGATTTGATCGCACCACTATTGCAACTAAAGCCAAGTACGAAATTGCAAAAGGGGTAACGGTAAACTCAAATGTTAGCTATAGCAACAGAAGTAGTGATAATTTGCCGGGTACAGGATATGGGAATCACACCATTGGTTACTTTATGATCTTCCAAAATCCCAATGTGGACTTGGATTGGTACAGACCTATTTGGAAAAAAGACAAATATCAATTGGAGCAAATTCACCCATTTAGTTCCTATATCGAAAATCCATACTTAATCGCCTACGAGACAACCAATGCAGTAAATGCCAATACCATCGTAGGTAGTTTGTCTACTGATATTGATTTAGCTCCTAAATTAAAGTTGATGTTAAGAGGAGCTATCAATTCAAGAGCAGACAAACGCGAAGAGCGCCGTCCATACAATACCACCAAGTTTGGCGAAGGCTATTTTAAAACACAGCAGATTAATTTTACCGAAATAAACACCGATTTCTTGTTGAGCTATACAGAAGATAAAGGCGATGTTTTTACCTATGGATTGTCATTAGGAGGGAATATGCGCGACTCTAAATGGCATAGCAATGCGAGTTGGGTAAGAGGATTGGTAACGCCTGGGGTGTATATGATTGCCAATGGTAAAGACAAGCCCAGTACAAAAATTGCAGATGAGAACCTAAAAGTAAACTCCCTGTACGGAATGGCATCCGTAGGGTATAAAAATATGATCTTTTTAGACGGTACGCTGAGAAACGACTGGTCGAGTAGTTTGCCTGAGATGAACTGGTCGTTCATGTATGCTTCTCTTAATGCAAGTGTAGTGCTAAGCGATATCTTGGTTTTACCTCATGCGATTGATTACTCAAAGTTGCGTTTTTCCTATGCAGATGTTGGAAATGGAACGTCTTCTTATAAAACAAAATTGTATTATGAAAACAGCGAATTTCCAAGTTCAGCAACAGCACCAACGACATTGCACAATATCGATTTGAAACCGGAGGGAACTCAGAGTTTTGAAATCGGATATGAACACAGAATGTTTAAAAATCGATTGGGATTCGACTTAACATTATATGAAACTAAAACGAAAAATCAACTCATTACCATACCACTAAATCTAGTAACAGGCTACTCAAGAGCCTTTGTAAATGCAGGAACGGTTCGAAATCGCGGTATTGAGGTTGTGGTAAACGCAACACCAGTTAAAACAAAATCCTTTACGTGGAATACCACGCTAAACTGGGCGAAGAACAACAATAAAATATTGTCTTTATCACCTGATTTAGAAGGAGGAGACCAACAAGTACTTGCAGAATCAGGAACTGCTCAAATTATAGGTAAAGTGGGAGGAACCACGGGGGATTTATATGGTTATAAATTTGTACGCAATGACGAAGGTCAAATTGTCTATACAGATAAAGGATTGCCTGAACAATCCAAAGAAGTAGAGTATATCGGTAGTGCTTATGCCGATTGGACTGCGGGTTGGGTCAATACGTTCAAATACAAAAACTTCACATTGAGCTTTACCTTAGATGGTTCCTATGGAGGAAAAGTTTATTCTCAAACCCACCATAAAATGTCTGAACAAGGAAAATTAGGACATACCCTATATGGAAGAGAGGAAGGCTTTATTATTGGTGAGGGGGTTGTGCGTAACGAAGACGGTACATTCGCTCCAAATACGACCAAAGTCAATCCAGCAGCATATTACGGTGAATACTATCGAAGAGCCAATTTGGAATCCAATAGTTTTGATGCTTCTTACTTGAAAGTTCGCGATGTGAGTATTGAATACAACTTCCCTAAATCAGTATTGGATAAATTGAAAATGACGCGATTATCTGTATCTGTGTTTGGAAGAAACCTAGCAACATTAACGAGCTTTCCCATTTTTGATCCCGAAACTGCGGCGTTAAATGGAGGATCTATGATGCCTGGTGTAGAGATGGGGCAATTACCCTCACCTGCAACCTATGGGTTTAACCTTAAATTAGAATTTTAATTATGCGAAAAAATAAAATACTTTCTTTGTTGTACGTGAGCGTATTCGCTTGTTTTGCTCTACAACTTGTCGGATGTACAACTACCTTTGACGAGACCAATACCGATCCCAATCGACTACAAGAAATCAGTCCAGGAACCTTATTAAATCCGTTGATTTACGAAGTTGCAACGAGCAATATGTATCGCAGCTGGTCATACAACAGTGAATTAATGCAGGATATTGTGACTTTTCCGCAATCGTCCTATGGTATTCAGCACTATAATTTGTCGGATAACATTGGGGCTGCTCCGTGGAATACCTACTACCGTTGGATGAAAACGGCAAAAGATATTGAACAAGCAGCGGTTCGCACGAAAGACAGCAATTATGAAGCTATCGGAATTACCCTGCGCGTGTGGATGGCGTCGAACCTTGTGGATCTGTTTGGCGATGTGCCTTACTTCGATGCAGGTAAAGGTGGTGAAGGGTTGATTTACCCCGCTTTTGATGATCAAGAAAAAATATACGATAGCCTATTGGCTGATTTAACTCGCGCCAATAGCTTATATGATACTAAAAGAGGAATGGTCTATTATCAAGACATATTGTTTAACAATGATTTGACTAAATGGCAAAAGTTTACCAATAGCTTGCACTTGCGCTTGTTGTTGCGTATATCAAATAAAACCCATAAAGAGGCTTACCCTAAAATGCTAGCTATTTTAAATGATCCTATCACTTATCCGATTATTTCATCTTCTGAAGAAGAAGCAACCTTGATCATTACGGGGGTAACGCCGAATATATCACCTTGGAGCCGTATTCAAGATTTTACATTAAACAAGAAAATGGCTAGTTTTTTCATCGATAATTTAAATGCGTTTAAAGATCCGCGTCTGCCTGTATTTGCAACACAAGCCACGAGAATGGAAAATAAGAAGAAAGTGAATATTGGCTATAAAGGAATTCCAAGTGCATTTGAAGGATCCGATGGGCAGTTTGACTATGAAGCTTCTACCCTGAACAATAAAATGGCAGCTAATCCGACTAAAACGCCTCTAGTAACTTATGCAGAAATTTTATTTATACAAGCAGAATTAGCGCAAAAAGGATACATAACTGGGGCGGAAGAGTTTTATAGACGCGGGGTTGAAGCCGCAATGAAATTCCATGAAACCGAAGTTCCTCTAGATTATTTCGCTAATCCAAATACGGAATACGACGGAACCTTGGAGCGAATTATGCTGCAAAAGTATTACGCTTTGTATATGAATGATTATCAGCAGTGGTTTGAATATAAACGTACGGGGTTTCCTAAATTACCTCAAACGAATGCCATGATGAATGACGGACAAATGCCTTCACGTTTCCCGTATCCGTTGGATATTCGAACAAAAAACAAAACCAATTACCAACTACAAGTGCAGAAGATGGGGGGAGATGATATAAATGTGAAAATTTGGTGGCAAAATTAAACGGTAAACGATGAACTCAAGACGAAAATTTTTAAAAAATGTCGCCCTAACAGCGGGAGCCGTTTCTATCCTTCCTCTTCAAGAGGCTACAGCAGGAATATTGAATTCTACCACTAATGAGAGTGGGGATGAGTTAAAAAGCGTGAGGGTAACGGGTAAAGTGACTGTTCATGGCAAGGGATTAGCTCAAGTGGTGGTTTCTGATGGATATCAAGTAGTCCAAACGGATGCCGCTGGAAGTTACAGCTTCCAGTCTGCTCCTCAATCGCAGTTTGTATTTATTTCAATTCCAGCAGGATATAGTATAGAAAAACAAGCCAATGGTTCAGCTTTGTTTTTCCAAAAAATACAAAAACAAAAGCAGACGAGTCCACATTTTTTTGCCCTCGAACCAGTAAAAGAATCTGATTATAAACACCATTTTATTGTTTGGGCAGATCCGCAAATCCAAAAAGAGGAAGAAGCAGAGCAATTGTTGAGTGAGACTGTACCTGATACGCTAGCAACAGTAAAGCAGTTGAATAGCCCCCATGTTTTTGGCGTGGGATGTGGTGATTTGATCTGGGATCAACATCAACTATCGGCCAAATACAATCAAGCGGTACAACAAACGGGAATTCCCTTTTTTCAAGTGTTCGGAAACCACGATGCGGACTTAGAACAGCGAAGTGACGAAAAATCTGCGTCTACTTTTACCACAATGTATGGGCCACAGTACTATTCATTTAACCGCGGACTCGTTCATTATGTTGTGCTTAACGATGTGTTTTTTATCGGAAAAGACAAAGAGTATATCGGATATATTACCGAAAACCAGTTGGCGTGGTTAGAGCAAGACCTCGCTCTTGTGCCCCATGGGAGTACGGTAGTTGTATTTCAACATATTCCGTCCTTTACAAGGCATTTCGAACGCTATCCTGCCGAGAAATCACTCGGTGCTATGGTTAGTAATCGCAAGCATTTGTACAACTTGCTAGCGCCTTATCACGCGCATCTCATGTCTGGACATACTCATTTTAATGAAAATATTATACTGAATGACAACCTATACGAACATTGCCATGGCACAGTTTGTGGTGCTTGGTGGAGTGGTCCGATTTGTCAAGATGGAACGCCGAGTGGCTATGGGGTATACGAAGTCAACGGTGCAGCACTTAGCTGGTACTACAAGGGAACAGGACTTCCTAAGGAAACCCAATTTAGGGTGTATAAAAAAGATGAACACCCTGACTTCCCAGGCAATTGGAGTGTAAATATTTGGAATTGGGATGAACATTGGACAGGGGTTTGGCTGGAAGATGGCGTAGAAAAAGGAGCCTTGGTCCGAGTTAGAGCCAAAGATCCCTTGAGTATGCAACTGCACGAAGGACCTAAATTACCCGTAAAACGAAAATGGGTGGAGCCAGGATTGACTGATCATATGTTTTTGTTTTGCCCCTCAGACCAAGCGAAAAACATTACCGTTGTGGTAACTGATCGCTTTGGGAATACCTATACCGAAGTAATTACCTAATTATATTTTATTTTAAGCGTGAATTGAGCCCTTTGAAGAGATAATCTCCAGAAGGGCTTAGTTTTTTTACCAATAGAGGCCCCTGAGAAAGAACGTTTGCAAAAGGTCGTTGCTCATAGAAAGATCTACTTGATCCTCTTGGTAAATTTTAGAAAATGAATACGTCCTTTGCTTCTTCTACATCTTTGTTATAAAAAGCTTGAATCTACTGTGAATAATTGGTTTCAAACCAAGTCGATGCCTTAATTTAATAGTATTGTTAAGAGGAAATGTTCGAGGATAATTAAATATTTTCTTAAAAAATATAAAGAATAATTGTTCTAATTTAAAATACTTCAAATAAATTTTTCAATCTAAGGTAGATGTGCTATTTTTGCCTATCCACAGTAATAGTGGGTATTTAGCAAAGTCTGTATTTAGAGTAGGTTTTCTACTCATGAAAAGTAAAGTCATATGAAAGAAATTACAAAAGAAGTTTATCTAAAGTGGTATGAAGACATGCTATTTTGGAGAAAGTTTGAAGACAAGCTTGCAGCTTTATATATTCAACAAAAAGTAAGAGGGTTCTTACATTTGTATAATGGGCAAGAAGCGGTTTTGGCTGGAGCTTTACACGCAATGGATTTGTCAAAAGACAAAATGATTACAGCATACAGAAATCACGTACAACCAATCGGATTGGGTGTTGATCCACGAAGAATTATGGCGGAGTTGTTAGGGAAAGGAACAGGTACTTCTCAAGGATTGGGAGGTTCGATGCACATTTTTTCTAAAGAGCACAACTTCTATGGAGGACATGGTATTGTGGGTGGACAAATTCCTCTAGGAGCTGGATTGGCATTTGCAGATAAATATTTTGATAGAAAAGCAGTAACGATGTGTTACTTTGGAGATGGTGCTGCGCGTCAAGGATCATTGCATGAGACTTTCAATATGGCAATGAACTGGAAGTTGCCAGTGGTGTTCATTATTGAAAACAATGGATATGCAATGGGAACATCTGTTGAGCGTACGGCGAATCACTCTGAAATCTGGAAATTAGGATTAGGTTATGAAATGCCAAGTGGTCCTGTTGACGGAATGAATCCTGTAAAAGTTGCCGAAGCAATGTACGAAGCGATCGAAAGAGCGCGTCGTGGTGACGGACCTACTTTATTAGAGATGAAAACGTATAGATATAGAGGGCACTCTATGTCCGATGCACAACACTATCGCACAAAAGAAGAAGTAGAAGAGTACAAAAAAATCGACCCAATTACACAAGTGTTGGATGTGATCAAAGCAAACGGTTACGCTACAGAAAGCGAAATCGAAGCAATGGATCAACGCGTGAAAGATTTAGTGTCTGAATGTGAGAAATTCGCTGAAGAATCTCCGTTCCCAGACCTTAATGTGATGTACGACGTGGTGTACGATCAAGAAAATTACCCTTTTTTACCTCATAGATTATAATAAAATAATATGGCAGAAGTAATTACAATGCCTCGCTTAAGTGACACCATGACAGAAGGTGTTGTTGCGGCTTGGTTAAAGAAAGTTGGAGATAAGGTTTCAGAAGGTGATATCCTTGCTGAGATTGAAACAGACAAAGCAACAATGGAATTTGAATCTTTTTATGAAGGTACATTGTTATACATTGGATTACAAGAAGGAGAAGCTGCTCCAGTTGACTCGCTTCTTGCTATTATTGGAAAAGAAGGTGAAGATATCACTGCACTATTAGGTGGTGGATCAGCTCCTGTTGCTGAAAAAGCAGTGGAAGCAGAAGCGCCTAAAGCAGTTGAAAATACGGCTAGCCCTGCTCCAGCAGCAATTCCTGCGGGAGTAAAAGTAATCACAATGCCCCGTTTAAGTGATACAATGACGGAAGGTACTGTTGCAAGCTGGATAAAAAAGGTAGGTGATAAAGTAGAAGAGGGAGATATCTTAGCAGAGATCGAAACAGATAAAGCAACAATGGAATTTGAAGCTTTTGAAGCAGGAACTCTTTTATATGTAGGAATTCAAGAAGGTGAATCAGCGCCTATTGACAGCGTTTTAGCTATTTTAGGTCCTGCTGGGACGGATGTTACGGCCCTAGTAGAAGGAGCAAAAAATGGTGGAGTTGTCGCAACTCCAGCAGAAACAGCTGCCCCTGTTGAAGCACCAAAAGCTGCTACACCTGCAGCAGAAGTTGTAGCAACGCCTGCGGCATCATCAAATGGAGGACGTGTATTCGTTTCGCCTTTGGCTAAAAAAATTGCTGAAGAGAAAGGAATTAACCTTGCACAAGTAAAAGGAACAGGAGAAAACGGACGCATTATTAAACGCGACGTTGAAAACTTCACTCCAGCTACTGCGCAAGCTCCTGCACAATCAGTTGCCCCAGCTGCTCAAGCAACTGCGCCAGAGGTGAAACCATTTATCCCTGCTGGTGAGGTAAGCTTCGAAGAAGTGAAAAACTCACAAATGCGCAAAACAATTGCTCGTCGTTTAGCCGAATCTAAATTTACAGCTCCTCACTATTACTTAACTATCGAGATCGATATGGATAATGCCATGGCTTCTCGTAAGTTAATCAATGAAATGCCTGATACAAAAGTGTCTTTCAATGATATGGTAGTGAAAGCTTGTGCGATGGCCTTGCGTAAACACCCACAAGTGAATACACAATGGACAGATAACGCAACGATTTTTAATAACCATATCAACATTGGAGTTGCTGTAGCAGTAGAAGATGGTTTAGTGGTACCTGTATTGCCTTTTACAGATCAGATGTCTTTAACACACATTGGAGCAAAAGTAAAAGAATTGGCAGGTAAAGCGAAAACAAAGAAACTGACACCGGCAGAAATGGATGGCAGTACTTTTACAGTTTCTAATTTAGGAATGTTTGGTATTCAATCGTTTACATCAATTATCAATCAACCGAACTCTGCAATTTTATCTGTAGGGGCTATCGTTGAAAAACCAGTAGTTAAAAACGGTCAGATAGTTGTTGGAAATACGATGACTGTTACTTTGGCTTGTGACCATAGAACAGTCGATGGTGCTACCGGAGCGCAATTCTTACAAACGCTGAGAAGTTATATTGAGAACCCAGTTACCATGCTGGCCTAATCAATACATCGGAAATAAATGAAAAGCTTGCAATTTGCAAGCTTTTTTTGTTTTTTTACTATAAACTAATGCAAAAACACTGTAAAATAAGAAGTGTATTTTGTATTTTTGGAGCATGTTAAAAGTGAAGTATATAAGTTTTTTAGGAGCAATTTTTTTGGCTTCTTGTACTGCGACGACGACTATATCGGAACAACGCAAAGAGGAGGTATCCGCTACAAACATAAGCACGACGTTAAACTACTTAGCGTCTGATGAGTTATTGGGCAGAGACTCAGGAAAAGAAGGGAATATCAAAGCGGCAACCTACTTGACAAAAGAGTTGAAAGCATACGGTATTGAACCTTATTTTGAGCGATACGAAGATGAACTGACTAAGGTAGCGAATACGTGGAATGTCGTTGGAGTTATTCCGGGAAAAGACCCTCAGTTGAAAAATGAAATTGTGGTTCTCGGTGCGCATTACGATCACATAGGAATTCAAACGGCCATTGCTGGAGATTCGATTGCTAACGGTGCGAATGACAATGCCTCAGGTGTTAGTATCCTATTGGAATTAGCGCGTAACCTCTCCAAAAAAGACATGAAACGCACCGTGTTAGTGTGCTTTTTTACTGCTGAAGAAGTAGGCCTTTTAGGATCAGAACACTTGGCGAATCGCTTAAAAAGTGAAGAGGCAAACGTTGTGCTTATGCTGAATTTCGAAATGTTAGGTGTGCCGATGACTCGTGAGTATACCACCTTTATTACTGGCTATGACCAAAGCAACCTAGCCGCTAAAATTAATGAAATAGCAGGCGAAAATCTCGCAGGTAGATTTGAAGAAGCAGAAAAAATGCAATTGTTTAAACGCTCAGATAACTACCCGTTTTATTTAGCCTATAAAATACCAAGTCAGACGTTTAGTTCTTCAGATTTTGAAAACTTCAAATATTACCACCACGTCAAGGACGAAGCCCATCTAATGGATATACCTTTTATGACTGAACTTACAGCGAAATTTGTTCCTGTCGTAGAAAAATTGATTAACTTACCCTCTGGTGAAATTAGATTGAAAAACTAATGATGAAACATATTATTGTTACGGGAACAAGCCGCGGTATTGGATTAGAAACAGTGAAAATACTAGCGGAAAAAGGGCATAAAGTTTTAGCCGTTTCTCGAAAAAAAGCTGCTGCATTAGCAGCGATTGAAAATGTAACTTGTTTGGAAATTGATCTGACAGTAGAAGCAGATTTGCAGCAAGTAAGAGACTATGTCGCTACCCAATGGGGGCATGTAGATATTTTGATTAACAATGCCGGTGCTTTAGTGAATAAGCCTTTTGAAGAAATAACACAAGATGAATTCGAGTGGGTTTATAAAGTAAATGTATTTGGACTGGCTCGTTTGGTTCAACTGTGTATTCCCTATTTTGTTGTAAATAGCCATGTGGTGACTATCAGCAGTATGGGAGGTGTGCAAGGGACAATGAAGTTTGGCGGATTAGCTGCCTATAGCTCGAGTAAAGGAGCAGTGATTATTTTGAGCGAACTCCTCGCGGAAGAATACAAGGACAAAGGGATTTCTTTTAATGTAATTGCCTTAGGAGCTGTTCAAACGGAAATGTTAGAAGAAGCCTTTCCGGGTTATCAAGCGCCTTTAATGCCTGAAGAAATTGGGGAATACATTTGTGATTTCGCACTTACGGGAAATAAATATTTTAATGGTAAAGTACTGCAAGCTTCGAGTACCACCCCTTAAAAAAACAATAGATTGATTACGATACTCAAACCCTATTTACCAGAACAAGCTTTAGATGCAGCTTTTGAATTGATTAAACACTACCACATTCACCTGAAAATTGTGAATGAAAGGGTAACAAGACACGGTGACTATACGAGAGGATTGGACGGCAAACACTTGATTACGATCAACTCCAATCTCAATCCTTACCGTTTTTTGATGACGTTAATTCACGAAATTGCACACTTAGTAGCTTTTCAGAAGTATGGAGGAACGATCAAACCGCATGGTGTGGAGTGGAAGCAAACGTTTCGCTTACTCATGTTGCCTTTTTTACGACCAGAGGTCTTTCCAGATCGATTGTTGCCTTTATTGGCCAATCACTTTAGAAATCCCGCTGCAAGTAGTGATACTGATGAGCGCTTGTCTATCGCAATGCGCATGTATGATGCAGTAGAAAAAGGCAGTAACCAGTGTTTTGTATATGAAATACCCTTGGGAAGTCATTTCAAAACGCATAATGGCAAGGTGTTTAAACGAGGTCCTTTACGAGTAAAACGATTTGAGTGTTTAGAAGTAGCAACAGGGCGATTGTTTGTCTTCAAGGCAAACGCCGAAGTTGAAATGATGACACATTATGTTGTAAAACAATAAGAAGAATAGTATGAGTTCGAATTATTATGCTGTTGTAATGGCGGGAGGAGTTGGTTCGCGTTTTTGGCCAGTTAGTACTCCAGAATTCCCCAAACAGTTCCACGATATGTTAGGGTCAGGGGAAACCTTGATCCAGAAAACGTTTATGCGATTGTCTCAGTTAATCCCAAAAGAAAATATTTTGATCTTGACGCATGAGAATTATAAAACAATCGTTCAAGAACAATTGCCAGCTGTAGCATCTACTAATATAATACTAGAACCTGCCATGCGAAATACTGCACCGTGTATTTTGTACGCAGCGATGAAGATAAAAAAGCTCAACCCTGATGCGGTTATGGTAGTTGCACCTAGCGACCATTGGATTGAAGATGAACTTCAATTTGTCTCTAATTTACAACGTACCTTTGATGTGTGCGAAAGAGATCAAGTCTTGATGACCTTGGGTATACTCCCTACTTTTCCCAATACGGGATACGGCTATATTGAATTCAATAAACTAGACTCAAGACCAATTAAAAAAGTAGTTCAATTCAGAGAAAAGCCAGACTACGTCACGGCGAGAAAGTTCATCCAAAGTAGACACTTCTTGTGGAATTCGGGTATTTTTGTGTGGAGTGTTAGTGCGATCTTAGATGCTTTTTCTAATTTTCAGCCCGAAATGAGCGAGCTTTTTGACGCGGGGTATGATTTACTTAATACCGATCAAGAAAAGGCTTTTATAGACGAAAATTACTCCAAGGCAGCAGATATCTCTATCGACTATGCGGTAATGGAAAAAGCGAATAACGTTTACGTTTTGCCAGCGACCTTTGATTGGAATGACCTCGGTACTTGGGGGTCGCTCTACGACAAGCTACCCAAAGATATCTCAGATAACGCAGTCGTTAATGCAGACGTATATTTCAATGATGCTACCAATAACATCGTGAGATCAGATAAAGGAAAACGTGTGATAATTGACGGATTAAGTGATTATATTGTCGTGGATAAAGAAGACATTCTATTGATCTATCCGAAGAAAAAGGAACAAGAAATTAAAACAGTTAGTCAGTATATCGAGGCTAAGAAAACAAAATAGATGAAGAAGTCCTTGTTGTTTAGCAAGGATTTTTTTTTATAAATAGGAATTACATGAGTCAAATCGAACAGTTATTTCACAGTGATTTCAAAGTTATCACAGCTTTAGGAGCAGTGCTGAATTTAGCTTTGATACTAGCCTCTTTGTCTCTCTATGTAATTTGGCATCGGTTGCGAAAGAATAGCGTTGAGGTCAACGACGTTCAACCTATTGTACGATCTGATGTGTGGGCTGTACTCTCGACTTGGGGCTGTAACGTATTGGTTTTTGTCTTGGGTGCTTTTACCTGGAAACAGGGCTATTTGATCGTCGATTTTACCGCACCAAAGTGGGGCGTTGTCCTGATTCAATTGTTAGTTTTGATTCTGATTGTCGATTTCCTGATGTACTGTTTTCACAAACTAGCCCATGCTAAGTTGTTGTATCGCTTTATTCATCAAAAGCACCACGAACATATCGGGGTAAATGCATTGAGTCTTTTTGTGTTGAGCCCGTTTGAAGCTCTTGGATTTGGAGCTATGCTTCTTGTCGTTCTCTATGTATATCCCTTTCACTATGTTGCGGTTGGTATTTATTTGATAATCAACGTGATTTGGGGAACCATAGGTCACTTTAATAAAGTTAGAGCTTTGCGAACTAAAGGCTGGGTGAGTTGGTTGGGAACAGCGAGTTTTCACAATAGACATCACTTAGATCCCCAAACAAATTTCGGTTTTTATACTACCTTATGGGATCGACTCTTTCGTACAAGTAAAATTTAATCTTGTGTGCTTGAACTTAGGCAAAAAAAAACCAGCAGCTCGTAGAACTACTGGTTTAGTTTATCTTAATTGATACGTGTGTATCACTGTTTTTACTATTGTTTTAGCGTTGCCGCTGCTTTTAAAACAGCTTCTCTCAGTCCGTTTTTATAAGCGATCATTTTTTGTTGGAGTTCTTGGTTCTGGCTTCCCAAAATTTGCAAAGCCAATAAACCTGCATTTTTACCTCCATTTAATGCAACGGTTGCAACAGGTACACCACCTGGCATTTGCAAAATAGAAAGTACACTATCCCAACCATCAATTGAATTGCTTGACTTTACTGGTACTCCAATCACGGGAAGGGGAGACATAGACGCTACCATACCCGGTAAGTGTGCGGCTCCGCCTGCGCCTGCGATAATTACTTGAATACCCCTGCTATGTGCATGAGATGAAAACTCAACTAATTTTTCAGGAGTACGGTGTGCAGAAACGATATCTACTTCTACTTCAACGCCAAATTCTTTGATAATATCAATGGCGTCTTGCATGATAGGCATATCTGAGATACTGCCCATTACTACAGCTATTTTCATAATTTATTGACTGATTACTTTGATGGTTTCTTTCACTTGTTGTGCGATTGCTCGCGCTTTGTCCATATCGCTATTCACAATGGTAACATGCCCCATTTTGCGGAAAGGTCTGGTTTCTTGTTTTCCGTAGATGTGAGGGGTAACACCTGCAATAGCAAGAATTTCGTTCATGCCCTCGTAATATACTTGTCCTGTGTATCCTTCAGCACCTACTAGGTTAACCATGACGCCCGCTACTTTGCTGTCTGTATTACCCAATGGTAAATCTAAAATAGCGCGAATATGTTGTTCAAATTGTGAGGTATAGCTTGCTTCTATCGAGTAGTGGCCTGAATTGTGTGGACGTGGTGCTACTTCGTTAACTAGAATTTCGTCTTCTTGCGTTTGAAACATCTCAACCGCCAATAAACCAACATGATTAAATTTTTCAGAGACACTTAGTGCAACTGCTCTTGCTTTGTCCGCTACTTTTTCATCAATGCGCGCTGGGCAAATCACGTATTCCACTTGATTTGCTTCAGGGTGAAACTCCATCTCTACAACGGGAAATGTTTTAATTTCACCAGAGGCTGAACGAGCTACAATAACCGCTAATTCGTTTTTGAAGGCAACCATTGTTTCTGCAATGCACTCCACCTCCGGTAATCCCGCTAGGTCTTCAACCGAACGAACCACTTTTACTCCATTGCCATCATAACCGAATTGAGCCGATTTCCATACAAAAGGAAGGGCAATGCGATTTTCATTGACTGCGACTTGTAGTGCCTCTTTAGTTGCGTAACGTGTATAGGGAGCTGTAGGGATGTTATGAGAAGTATAAAAATCCTTTTGTTTGCCTTTGTGTTGAATCAAACGCAACGTTTCAGGCGCAGGGTATACTTTTATTCCCTCTTGTTGTAATTGATCTAAGGCATCCAAATTAACACCTTCAATTTCAATGGTCAAAACATCTACCTTTTTTCCAAAGCGATATACCGTTTCATAGTCCATTAAATCCCCTTGAAAAAATTGATGTGCACCATATTGTGCTGGCGCCTCTTTACTTGGATCCAAGATAAAAGTAGCAATGTCAAACTTGCGGGTGTCGTACAAAAGCATTTTTCCCAGTTGTCCACCACCTAATATTCCCAAGCGAAAATCAGTTGAATAATAATTCATTGTGTTGTTGTAATTGTGTTTGTGCAAAGATATACTAATTCAAATGGTGTACATATAGTCCCAACAAAAAAAGTCAGTAAACAACCCCTAAAGAATTAAAATAACCGCTTGATCGATGCATAGCGGGAATAGGTAAGTAGTATCTAATATCTGGTTTTATTGAACTTTATTAGGGTGGGGGAGATACAAACCGAGATAATAGAAAAATAGTAGTGTGAAAAAAAACTTAAAATACCGCTTGGTTAGTTAAAAAATTAACTTATATTTGAAACAATATAATTAAGGTATATTGTATTAAAAAATAATATATGCCCTTGATCTGGTGTATAAAAAGTAATCTTAACAATAAAACTTATTAGCTTTGGTTTTAGAGTTAGATTGAATTAGTTTGTTTTAGACGTAGCGTTTGTAGAAAGCGCTACGTTTTTTTTTAGGTACTATCCTTACATAGTACTAAAGCTCTTCCCTAGTTATGCCAAGGAAAAAAAAATGCGGTATTTGCGAGAGGGAATCTTACTGCTGTTAATGATTGGAAAACCGAAGAAGAGGGAAAATATTTATTTCTAGCTTGTTTTCTTTGTTCAGATTTGCCCCTAACTATTGGTTAACATACCGTCTTGGGAGCTGTTATTCAAAGTAATTTTTCGAATTTCACTATGAATTTGTTTGGAATTCATTACCTAAGGTGTATAAATGTGGTGTATCTTTTTTGTATATTTGCAAATTATCAATTCAATTGTTTATGGAAATCCAAGTTTTAGACAAGACTTTTGTTCCTTTCATTTCTGAAAAACAAATTCAAGAGAGACTCAAAGAGATCGCAAGTGAAATACTGCAAGACATGAATGGAGAAACGCCAGTTTTTATTGGTGTTTTGAATGGATCTTTTATGGTTGTTTCCGATTTAGTGAAGCACTATAAAGGCGAGTGTGAAATGAGTTTTGTCAAGATGGCTTCATATATTGGAACCCAATCGACAAATCAAGTCAATCAGTTATTAGGACTGGACATTGACGTAACTGATCGCCGTGTAATTATCATTGAAGATATTGTAGATACTGGAAATACGTTGGTAGCCTTGAAAAAGCTTTTCGAACAACAACGTCCAAAAGAATTGAAAATCTGTACCTTGTGTTTAAAACCAGAAGCCTATACCAAAGATATTAAATTGGACTACGTCGCTTTTGAAATTGAGAACAAATTTATCGTAGGATACGGTATGGATTATGACAAGCATGGAAGAAATATCCCGGCTATCTATCAGATAAAAGAATAATAAACAGTAACAGCATAAATAAAGTATAGTAGCATGATTGCAATAGTTTTATTTGGAAAACCTGGTGCAGGTAAAGGTACTCAGGCAGAATTTCTAAAAGGAAAATACAATTTAACTCATATTTCTACTGGAGATGTATTTCGTTATAACTTAAAAAACGGAACAGAATTAGGAAGACAGGCCAAGGTCTTTATGGATAGAGCAGAATTAGTCCCAGATTCTATTACAATTGATATGCTTGCAGATGAGGTAGAGAAAAACATGGATAAAGCAGGGTTTTTATTTGATGGATTTCCGCGTACCATTCAACAAGCAGAAGCTTTAGAAGCTTTATTAAAAGAAAAAAACATTCGTTTTGTAGGAACAATTGGTTTAGAAGCTGATGACGATGTTTTGGTACAACGTATCCTCGAGCGCGGAAAAACAAGTGGAAGAGCAGACGATCAAGATGAGAAAATCATCAGAAGTCGCTATGAAGAATACAATGAAAAAACTGCGCCATTAATTGAGTACTATACGGCAAAAAACTGTTACAATTCCGTAGATGGAATTGGTAGCGTTGAAGAAATTACAACGCGATTAAGCGCTGTGATTGACCGCTTGATCTAATCGATCTTTTGCAAACGAAAGACAAATACAAAGACAAGGTAATAAAATAAAAGATGACTGAAGGGAATTTTGTAGACTACGTAAAAATTTATGTAGCCTCAGGAAAAGGTGGAAGAGGTTCTACGCATTTGCACCGAGAAAAATTTATTGAAAAAGGAGGTCCTGACGGTGGAGATGGTGGACGAGGAGGTCATGTCTATATTGTCGGAAATGAAGGGCTATGGACATTGTACCATTTAAAATTCATGCGCCACATTAAAGCGGGACACGGAGGAGATGGAGGAAGTTCAAGAAGTACAGGAGCAGACGGAGAAGATAAAGTTATCGAAGTGCCTTTGGGTACTGTTGTAAAAGACAAAGAAACAGGAGAAGTTCTCTTTGAGATTACCGAACACAATGAGAAGCGCATTTTAGGAAAAGGGGGTAAAGGAGGGTTAGGTAACTGGCACTTTAGAACGTCTACAAATCAAACGCCTCGTTATGCTCAACCAGGGATGCCTGGCCAAGAACTAGACATTATCCTCGAGTTAAAAGTGTTGGCAGATGTAGGGTTAGTAGGTTTTCCCAATGCAGGAAAATCAACCTTGTTGTCTGTCTTAACTTCAGCTAAACCCAAAATTGCAGATTATCCGTTTACAACTTTGAAACCCAATTTGGGAATCGTCGCTTACCGCGATTTTAAATCGTTCGTAATCGCTGATATTCCTGGAATTATTGAAGGTGCAGCAGAAGGAAAAGGCTTAGGTCACTATTTCTTGCGCCACATTGAGCGAAACTCAACCCTTCTTTTTATGGTTCCTGCTGATGCAGAAGATATCCAAAAAGAATATGAGATTTTGCTAGATGAACTCAGAAGATACAATCCTGAAATGCTCGATAAAGACCGCCTTTTGGTGATTACTAAATCTGATATGCTCGACGAAGAGCTAAAAGCAGAGATGAAAGAAGAACTCGATCAAACTTTACAAGGCGTGCCCTATATGTTTATATCGGCAGTTGCTAATCAAGGTTTGCAAGAATTAAAAGATAGATTGTGGCAAATGTTAACTAACTAAGCCTGTAAAGCGAGATTTTTCAATCTCGCTTTTTTTATGGATATACCTGCTTTTAAATGGTTATAGTTTTGTTAAATAAAGACGCATTTCTTGGCTTTTTCTAGTTTTTTTTTGATTTTTTTATATATTTACCCTCAGTTGAAATATTCGGAAAAAGAGAAATAAAGCTCATTTATGCTATTAATTATTTTACTCACTTTTGTACTAGCTTTTAGTACACTTTTCCTGAAGGGTTTAGGACGTTCTAAGTTTACAGGATTATTAACTTTACTACCGTTCGGTCTTTTTATCTATTTCCTATCCTTTATACCACAAATAAAGTCTGGAAAGGAAATAGTAATGTTTAGAAATGAATGGGTACCCTCTTTGGGTATTGCTTTTGACTTCAAGCTAGATGGATTAGCTTTGTTGTTCGCCCTCTTGATTACAGGAATTGGAACACTCGTCTATTGGTATGCCTCATACTATCTAAAAGGACATGTTTATATTCACCGGTTTTTTTCGTTTCTCGGACTTTTTATGGCTGCCATGTTAGGGGTTGTACTGTCAGATAACTTAATTACCTTATTTGTATTTTGGGAATTGACCAGTATTACTTCCTTTTTCCTGATCGGATTTAATAACGAAGAGGAAGACTCGCGAAAAAGTGCACTTTGGGCACTCGGAATTACAGGTCTCGGTGGGTTTTTCTTGCTTTCTTTTGCCGCAGTAGTCGGCAGTATTGCAGGAACCTATTCCATTCACGAATTACTGACACAATCGCAATTCTTAAAAGAACACAGCTCTTATGGCATTTTGTTGTTCTTCTTGTTCATGGGAGCTTTTACAAAATCTGCCCAATTTCCTTTCCACTTTTGGCTGCCCGGTGCCATGAAAGCCCCAACACCTGTGTCGGCTTACTTGCACTCTGCAACTATGGTGAAAGCAGGAATATATCTTTTAGCGCGTTTTACGCCTGTTTTAGGGGATCACCTGTATTGGAATACCACTTTACAGTTAATAGGCGGTATAACGATGTTATTTGGCGCAATACACTCAGTCTTCCGCAAGGATATGAAGGGAATATTAGCTTATACAACTATCTCTGCCCTGGGAATGATCGTTTTTCTACTTGGAGTAGGATCAGAAAATGCTATTTATGCCGCTGCGATTTTTATTTTAGTACACGCTTTGTACAAAGCTACACTTTTCTTAGTTACTGGAACCGTCGACCATCAAACACATACCCGTGATATCAATCAATTGGGAGGATTGTACAAAGCAATGCCAGCACTAGCTACTGCCGCTTTGATCGCTGCACTATCAAGTGCAGGAATTCCCCTCACATTTGGTTTTATAGGGAAGGAAGTTATTTACGACGCCACGTTTAATTATCCCATTAATCCTTGGGCCTTGGCGTTTACCATTGCCGCAGTGGTGACCAATGTATTCCTGACGGCTTCGGGATTCCTCGTGGGAATCAAACCATTCTTCGGCAAAGTGAAAGAAGATTGCCAAGAGGTGCCTAAACCATCTATTCAAATGTGGCTGCCCCCTTTGGTTCTGGCTGCATTGAGTTTGATTTTTGGACTTCTCCCTCAATTCGTCAACGTGGAAATCCTCGGATCTGTTGTACGTGCTATCGGTGGAAAACCTATTGAAATGGAATTGGCTATATGGCACGGCTTTAATGAGATTGTAGCCCTGAGTGGAGCAACTATCATTGGAGGTACAGCCCTGTATTTTGCCTTTAAGGGATACAAAAACTCCCTAGACGTTATGTCGCGCTTTTGCAACGTTTCGCCTCAACATATTTTCGGTTACGCCATCGAGAAGTTTAGGCTTTTTGCCTATGCTTATACTCGCTTGTTCCAAAGTGGCTACCTCCGCTTGTATTTGATGGTGATAATCGTTTTCTTCATCGGACTTGTCGGGTATAAATTATTCGCCGATGTGCCGTTGCGCGTGAATACCGAAGGATTATCTGAGTTTAGAGTGTACGAATTAGTCGTATTTTTAATTACGGTAATAGCTATTTTCTTTGCCATCAATACGCCTTCGCGTTTGTCTGCTATCGCAGCAACGGGAGTTGTGGGCTACTGTATCTGTTTGATCTTCGTTTTCTACGGTGCACCTGATTTAGCCATGACACAATTTGCAATTGATACCCTAACGGTGGTGCTCTTTGTATTGGTTTTGTTTAAACTACCCGGTTTCCTCAAACTCAGTAACCGAAAAATACAAGTGAGAGATGCTGTCGTATCTATCGCATTTGGCGCTTTAATATCGTTGATTACCCTCCAAGCCCTAGTGTCTCCAGCAGATAAAGAAATTAGTCGATACTACGCTGAAAATGCCTATGTGCTAGCAAAAGGTAAAAACGTGGTAAACGTGATTCTCGTTGATTTTAGAGGATTTGATACATTAATTGAGACCATCGTACTCTCCATCGCTGCATTAGGTGTATATGGTCTACTAAAATACGGAAAGAAAGATGAAGAAATCTCCGAATAAGAATCAAGTATTGGATTCAACAATCCTGCGAACGGCAACGAATTATTTATTGCCTTTGCTGATTTTGTTCTCTTTGTTTGTATTATTACGAGGACATTATCTCTCAGGAGGTGGCTTTGTCGGCGGATTAATCGCTTCCATTGCCTTTGTGTTACACTCCTTCGCCTATAGTACAAAACAAACCTTAGCGCTGTTTCAGTTCTCACCAATGCGTTTGATCGGGCTGGGGTTGTCGATTTCAATTATCAGTGCACTTGTCCCTGTTTTTGTGGGATTACCCGTGATGACAGGTGTTTGGTTCGCCGAATCTGTAGCCGTTATCGGAGCCGTAGGAACTGCCCTATTTTTTGATATTGGCGTGTATTTGGTTGTAATTGGCGTGGTATTGACCATCCTCTTTACAATCGCAGAAAATGTTTAATGATTAAAGATACCTATACATGGAATTATTACTAGTCGCTTTAGTAGGGATATTGTATTCAGCCGGTATTTATCTCATGTTTCGACGAAGCATGGTTAAATTGCTCTTAGGATTGATGATGCTGGGAAATGGAGCGAATATCCTTATCTTTTTAATGGGGGAACTAACCAAAGGAAAAGCACCTATAATCGATGAAGAACACACCCAGTTTTTTGATGCTTATGCTGATCCAGTGCCCCAAGCACTTATCTTAACGGCAATCGTAATCAGTTTTGGCTTAACTGCTTTCGCCATTGTTTTACTGAATAAAGTGTACAGTACTACTGGAACAGACGACTTAGATTCCCTTAATATTCAAGATTTAGATATATGATTTCAAACTTCATATTAGCGCCCATATTTGCTCATATGTTTACAGCGGTTGTGTTGTTGATTTTTTGGAAAAACGTCAAAATTCAAAAAATAATAAGCATCGTTGGAAATAGTATTGCGTTTCTCCTGTGTTGGAATTTGTTTACAGCCACTTGGGAGCACAGCGCTATTACCTTACAACTCGGAAGCTGGAAAGCGCCTTTTGGAATAACATTCGTAGCTGATACGTTAAGTGCCGTTATGGTTTTATTAACCGCAACAGTCGCTTTGGCCGTAGGGATCTATTCTACGTCCGCTATTAATATCAGCCGTATAAAATACGGTTACTTCATCATCTTTCACTTCCTCATCATGGGATTGTTAGGTGCCTTCTTAACTGGAGATATCTTCAACTTATATGTGTGGTTCGAGGTGGTGATTATCTCTTCCTTTGTTTTGCTAACCCTAGGGGGAAAGAAGAGACAAATGGAATCCGCAGTCAAGTACGTTACAATGAATATGTTGGCCTCAACCATTTTTTTAACAGCCATCGGAATCCTTTACGGAATTACTGGAAGCTTAAACATAGCCGATCTTGCACATCAAGTAGCAATTGTAGAAAATCGCGGACTTGTAACTGTCACAGCCTTGTTGTTCTTCGTTGGATTTGGAATCAAATCTGCTGTATTCCCGATGTATTTCTGGTTGCCTTCCTCTTATCATACGCCACCTTCAGCTATTGGGGCTATTTTTGGCGGATTACTTACCAAGATGGGAGTGTACTCCATGTTTCGCGTGTTTACTATTGTCTTCCAACCCGATGACTTTCTCCTTGGTGTATTTGTTGTCATTGCCATCCTAACAATGATCAGCGGTGCCCTCGGCGCAATCAATAAGCGAAATATTCGACGTATTCTTTCTTACTTTATTGTCTGTCATATCGGATACCTCATTGCTGGTTTTGGTTTGTATACCGAATTAGCCTTCGTAGGGGTGATCTTCTACCTGATTCACGATGTAATTGTCAAGAGTAATTTGTTTATGATGAGTGGGTTAATTCAAAAGATTAGAGAAACTCAAGACATCAACCGCTTAGGAGGATTGTATAAAGATTATCCGAAATTGTCGATTCTCTTTGCCGTGATCTTGTTCTCACTGGTAGGAATCCCTCCTTTATCAGGATTCTGGCCCAAAATCATGCTCTTTCAAGAAGCCTTTCGATTGGAACAATATGTCTTGCTAGGGACATTGATTTTTGCGAGCTTTATAACCTTGTTTATCGTAGCCCGTATTTGGTCCGAAGTGTTTTGGAAGGATTTACCCAAACCCAATAGCGAAGAAATTGACCACTTTGCCCCTTTTGTGAGCTCTGGGAAAGTAGCCCTGATCTTACCAGTAGCCGCTTTAGCTGCAGTGTCTTTGTTTATCGGGTTTAATGCGCCTTTAATTTTCGAAGTATCTGAACGTGTTGCCCACGAGATGATGAATCCTTCGATTTATATAGAATCAGTTTTACAAGGGATAAAATAACGAAAACATGCTAAAATACTTTTTACTTAATATCCTGTTGACGTTTGTTTGGGTGGCCCTAACCGGACAGCTAAATTATGCCAATTTCTTTTTTGGAGGTGTAGCTGGGTTTTTTATCCTCTGGATGTTGACCAAAACCTCCTCCAATAAGGCCGATAAAGAATACTTTTATCGCGTACCCAAAATTATTGTTTTTGCCTTCTATTTCTTCGTGGATATGTTGCAAGCCAACTTACAAGTGGCAATTGATGTGATCACACCCAATTACCACACCACCCCAGGAATTATAAAATACGAAATCGATGCAAAAACAGATTTTGAAATTACCATGTTAGCCAATATTATTGCCCTAACTCCAGGAACCATGGTAATCGATATTGCTGATGATAAAAGCCATATCTTTATTCATACCATGTATTTGAAAGATAAAGATAAATTTATCCAACGCATGAAAGAAAGAACAGAAATGAAACTCTTAGCTATTTTACGATGACAGTAGAAACTTATTTGATATACGTAGTGATGCCCATCATCTGCCTGTCCTTGATTCTGATCTTTATTAGATTCTTAAAAGGACCTGCTGTAGTTGATCGTGTAGTGGCTATTGATTTACTGATAACCGTAGGTGTTGGATTTATTGGACTGTTTAGTTTGATCGCCAATAACCCTATATTTTTAGATGTTGCTGTGATTATGGCGCTGATCGCCTTCTTGAGTACAGTAGCCTTTTCGTTTTACCTTGATAAAAGAGAAAGAGATGACTGATATACTAATCATGATATTGAGTACATTAGGTGCTATTTTTATCCTAATTGCCTCCATCGGTATTTTTCGAATGCCCGATTTCTATACCCGACTTTCCATCACCATTAAAGCAGCAACCCTGGGGATCGGTTGTATTCTAGGGGCAGCGGCAATTCACTTCTCCGAGTTTTCAATTACGACCAAAGTATTTGCCATTGTGTTTTTCTTGTTCATCACTTCCCCAGTCGCCGCATTCTTAATCGCTAGAACTGCTTATATGACCGGAATAAAATTGTGGAATCGCTCCGTAATTGACGAATTGAAAGACCGATATGGTTTCGATAACCCCAAAGAACACGAAGGGAAAAACATTCATCCCAAGACAAATAACAATAAAATTGATGAGGATAAGGATTAATTATTTTGTTTATTAAACTATCTTCGCACAACTAAGTAACATACTAATATAATTATGAAAAAAATCGTTCTATTACTGACCGCTTTTTTACTTGTAGCGCCGATCAAAGTTAAGGCAGACGAGGGAATGTGGTTTTTAATGTTCCTTGAGCGTTTGAACCAACGCGATATGGAAAAAATGGGATTACAGCTTACAGCTGAAGAAATTTACAGCATCAATAACCACTCGCTGAAAGATGCAATTGTTCAGTTTGATGGTGGATGTACAGCTGAGATCATTTCAGATCAAGGATTAGTTTTAACTAACCACCACTGCGGATACGATAAGATAGCGAGCTTATCAACACCAGAAGATGATATTTTAACCAATGGATTTTGGGCTAAAGACAAAGCAGCAGAACGCCCTGCAAAAGGATTATCTGTACGTTTCTTCGTGCGCATGGATGACGTTACAAAACGTATCTTGAGCGTGATAAATGATAAAATGTCTGAAGCTGATAGAGAAAAAGCAATCAACCAAGAGATTGCTAAAATTCAAAAAGAAAACGACGGTGATGGTAGATATACTGTATCTGTAAAGTCATTCTTTCAAGGTAATGAGTTTTACTACTTCGTTTATGAAGACTTTAACGACGTTCGTTTAGTAGGTACCCCACCAAATAGCATTGGTAAATTCGGTGGAGATACTGACAACTGGGAATGGCCACGCCACACAGGAGATTTTTCTTTGTTCCGCGTATATACAGATGCAAAGGGAAACCCTGCTGAATATGCTGCTGATAACGTTCCAATGAAACCAAAACACGTATTACCTGTTTCGATTGCGGGAATCAAAGAAGGTGACTTCTCTATGATTTTGGGATACCCAGGTAGAACAAACCGTTGGATGCCTGCACAAGGAGTTGAACAAAATATTAAATACGCTTATCCAGCTTGGGTTGAAGGTTCAAGATTGGGAATGGACGTAATGAAAAAATACATGGGACAAGATGACGCTGTGCGTCTGAACTATGCCTCTAAATATGCAGGTGTTGCAAACTACTGGAAAAACAGACAAGGGATGATTGATGCATTAAATCAACACCAAACGGTTGCAACAAAAACCAAAGCAGAAAACGAGTTCCAAAAATGGGCAAATAAAAAAGAAAATAAAGCAAAATACGGTAACGTAATCGCTGATATTAACGCTTTCTATCAAGCAACTAACACAAAGGCACGTCACGATAATTACTTGATGACCTTATTGCGTACTTCAGCTTTAGCTGCTACACCATACCGCTTGTCAGGTGGATTAGAAGCTTATGCTGCTGGTGATGATAAGAAAAGAGCTGAAATGCATGATGATTTTATCGCTTATATAGAGGATATCTATGAAGGACAAAACGAGGCTTTAGAAAAAGAAATGTTGGCGAAACAATTAGAATTGTATGCTACAAAATCGGAGGGTTATGCAATCGCGCCTTATATCGCTCAAATCCAAAAAGAGTATAACGGTGATTTCCAAAAATTCGTAAACGAAGCTTTTGAAAAAAGTGTTTTTGTAAACAAATCGAAAATTGAAGCTTTCTTAGCGAACCCAACAAATACAACTATTGCAAACGATCCACTATTGAAACTTTCGGTTGCAATTATGGAACAATACCGCGCAAAAAGTGACGAGTTAGCTCTATTAGAAGACAAATACCAAAAAGCTTATCGCTTGTTCGTTGACGGTGTTAGAAAAAGTAACCCAGAAGGAAAATACTATCCAGATGCAAACTCTACTTTACGCCTAACTTATGGTACAGTAAAAGACTTGCCAAGAGGAGAAAAAGTAAATGATGCAAAAGAAAACTGGTACACTACGCTAAAAGGGACTGTGGCAAAACACATTCCTGGAGATGAAGAGTTTGACGTTCCACAAAAATTAATCGACTTGTATAATGCAAAAGATTACGGAGTGTATGCTGATAAACAAAGTCACTTACCTGTAAACTTCTTAACAAACCACGATATTACAGGAGGTAACTCAGGTTCACCTGTATTGAATGGAAAAGGAGAGTTGATTGGTTTGGCTTTTGATGGTAACATTGAAGCAATGGCTGGAGACGTAATCTATGATCCAGAATTACAACGCACAATCAACGTGGATATCCGTTATGTACTATTCATCATCGACAAATTTGCTGATGCAAAACACATTGTGGATGAAATGAATGTTGTAAAATAACTGAACACATCAATATAGGCTTTCTGAAAAGCCTAACAACATAGAACCCCATCTAATTTTAGATGGGGTTTTTTTGTGCTGTACTGTCTCGTCCTGATTACTATTTTTAACAATCGTTCTTTGTTATTCACAAACTACACACCTACATCATTCAAAATTAACCTGCAATACTCCCTTCCTTGTTTTTCCATTATTTGCAAAACAAGAGCACAACCAAACAATACAAAAAGCTGTTATTTAGTTGTTTGTGTTGTTTGGTTTTACTCTTGTTCGGGTCTTCTTCGATAGACATGCGTATTTACTTGGGATAAACCCCGATTTACCGAAGCTGACTCGAACAAGACTCGAACAAGACTCGAACAAGACTCGAACAAGACTCGAACAAAATCCAACCTCTTTCCGTTTTACTGCAAGAAACTACCCCTTCTTTTTCGTCTAAATTCATCTAAATACAAAGCTCTTTGTCCGATGGTGCAGATTTGTTGCCCGGGCCTTCATCTATCCGTCTAACTGTTGTTAGGGGTATGAAATAGGTACTATGAATATCCGTTGCTTTGTATTTTGTTGAGCTTGTTCTATAGATTGAAACAACTATTTTTACCTCAGGATTAAAAATCCGCACAATCGGGATAGACAATGAAAAAACCCCGTCTAAAAAAGAAGGGGTTTTGTTTTTAGGCCTTTTGGACAGCCTCTTTTATGTTTTTTAAATAATTCCCAATAAGGGGATAAATGCGTATAAAAAGAAAATAGATAACAAGGGGAGATCGACATATAATAGTCCCTTTTTATAATAAGATACAGGAAGTAGAACTAATAGTCCCCTACTTATACTTACATAAATAAAAAAGAGAAAAATCGAATAGCTATAAGGGTTGATTAAGTCTTTTTTTCCTTGTATTAACGCCATAAAATCTCGTGTTAGGCCTCTGCTTCTACATAAGGTTTCAGGGAGTCCCTCACAGGAAGAACGAATACTGAAAGCGGTTGAGGTAGCTGTAGTAAGCCAGAAAATATACCCCCATAGACAGAGCATTAAAACAAAAAAAATACAGTTAATTATCTTATAGTTGTTCACCCTTATTCTGCTACTTGCTCGTCTAAATAGTATACCTCACCTTGCCCTTGAAGTGAATCTTCTGCTTCGTTATATTCCTCCTCGTAATAAGGGGTATAATCGTCTTGATTAAGGCTTTCAATCTCATTCTGTATGTCGTTGAGATCATTAATTACAGCATTGGCAGCAGTAGCAAAGAATGCTCCCCAAGCGAGTATAATAATAAAACTGATGCCTCCAAGCACAAGCCCAGCTATTCCTAACCCTTTTGCTTCGTTGTGCTTCTTAGCACTGGAGATAGTTAAGATCCCCAATACAATGGCGACAACTGAAACAATAAGCGCTATAAGTCCAAAACACGGAATAAAAGAAGAAGGTAAAGCAATGATCCCTGCTACAAGAGCTAAAATACCCAATACTTGCGTGTTGCTCTCACTTTTTTGTGGCGGTACTGGTGGTGGATTGTAATTGTTCATAGGGTGATTTTTATATAAATTTTAGCAAAAATACGATATATTTTGTCTCAATTCTTTGGTGAAAAGCAAATTTGCACCAAAATTGTGAACACCTAGGTATAAGAAGACAGCAGAAATACCAACGAGAGGGATAGGTATATAGCAACAACTACGACTAGAGGCTACTTGTAATTTACTGAAAGGAAGACAGATTTTGTACCGGCATTCGAAAATGTATTCTGTTTTTTTAGTAATAAAATTGTAATTTTATCCTCCAATAAGAATCGACGTAAAAAAGATATATAATGCGCGTACATTTTATCGCAATAGGGGGAAGTGCCATGCACAATCTTGCCTTAGCCTTACATGCAAAAGGAGATGTTGTTACAGGAAGTGACGATGCTATTTTTGAACCCTCTAAAACGAGATTAGCCAAGCAAGGACTACTTCCCGAAACAGAAGGTTGGTATCCAGAAAAAATTACACCGGCAATTGACGCTGTGATTTTGGGTATGCATGCCAAAGAAGATAACCCCGAGTTGATCAAAGCTAAAGAGTTAGGCCTGAAAATCTATTCCTATCCCGAGTTTATTTATGAACATGCCAAGAATAAAACCCGTGTAGTCATTGGAGGTTCTCACGGAAAAACGACCATTACTTCGATGGTGTTGCACGTGTTAAATTACCATGGCGTCGAGGTGGATTATTTAGTAGGAGCACAGCTGGAGGGATTTGATCGTATGGTGAACCTAACTAATGAAAATGATTTCATCCTCATTGAAGGCGATGAATATCTTTCTTCTCCTATTGATCGACGTCCAAAATTTCATCTATATGAACCCAATATCGCCCTCTTGAGCGGTATTGCTTGGGACCATATTAACGTGTTTCCAACGATGGAGAACTATGTGGATCAGTTCCGCATTTTTATTGATAAAATTACCAATGGTGGCATTCTAATTTACAACGAAGAAGATGAAATCGTCAAACAAATTGCTGAAGAAAGTAGCAATCCAATTCGCAAAATCCCTTATACAACCCTAGAAAATGAGATTGTTGATGGAGTTGCTTATTTAGTGACTTCCGAAGGACCGATGCCCTTAGAGGTGTTTGGTCAGCACAACATCAATAACATCAGTGGTGCTAAATGGGTATGTCAGAATATGGGAATTGACGAAGATGATTTCTATGATGCTATTACCAGTTTTAAAGGCGCTTCTAAACGTTTAGAAAAATTGTATGACAACAATACTACAGTGGTCTATAAGGATTTTGCACATTCGCCAAGTAAGGTAAAAGCAACAATGAAGGCAGTTCGCGAACAATACCCAGACAAAAAGCTAGTGGCTTGTTTAGAATTGCATACCTATAGCAGCTTGAATGCTGATTTCTTAACTGAATACAAAGGTAGTTTAGACCCTGCAGATCAAGCTGTGGTTTTCTATTCCTTAGAAGCTTTAAAAATCAAACGCATGCCAGAGATTCCTGCAGCTCAAATGCAAGAGGCCTTCGCCTTACCATCTTTGACAACCTATACCAATGCGGAAGACTTTAAAGCATTTATCAAAACACTGGAATTAAAAAATAGCGTACTGTTATTTATGAGTTCTGGAGATTATGGCGGGTTAGATTTGAATGCCTACGTTCAAACAATATAAAAAATAAAAAAATCCTTTCAACGAAAGGATTTTTTTATGGAGAATATTGAATAAACGAATAGTTGAGGTTTGCTTTCGTTTTTTAGGACTGCTTTTTGTTGAGGTTGAAAGAGTAAAAACCGCAAGATAATGTCAGCCATCAGAAAACCTATTTCCAGCTGGGCAGAAGATGATCGCCCAAGAGAAAAGCTCCTCCTCAAAGGGAAAAACTCCCTTAGTGATGCGGAGTTGCTTGCCATTTTAATCGGTTCGGGAAATAAAAACGAAAGCGCAATTGACCTCAGTCGACGGATTTTAGCGAACTATGATACCAGCCTGTCCGAATTGGCTAAACAATCCGTCTTGAACTTGCAACAGTTTAAAGGTATCGGTCAAGCCAAAGCAATTGCAATTGTTGCCGCGCTAGAACTTGGGCAACGTAGACGAAGGGCAGATGCCGTGAATCAAAATAAAATCAGTTGTAGTCAAGATGTATTTGAATTGATGCAACCCAAACTAGGAGAACTAACCCATGAGGAGTTCTGGGTCATATTTTTAAACAACGCCAATCGCGTTCGTGCTGTTGTTGCCAATAAAGAGAATCCCTTCATAAGTCACCAATGCATTGATACAGTAAACATCAGTAAAGGAGGTGTCACAGGAACGATTGTGGATTTGAGAATACTGTTTAAACTAGCTATAGAAAAACAAGCAACAGCCGTTATTCTCGTTCATAATCATCCCTCAGGAAAACTCAAACCTAGTGAAGCGGATTTCCAAATCACCAAGAAAATTAAAGAAGCAGGTAAGATTATGGATATCTCTATTTTAGATCATTTCATCATTACCGAATATGATTATTATAGTTTTGCAGATCATGGTACCTTATAAGGTGTCCCTATTTTTTCAAAATGCGTATTTTTGTACTTATACTAAGAAATAAAACGGATGTATTTAAAAAAGTTTGAACATAAAACGGATATATTTTTTGACCTTGATCATACTTTGTGGGATTTTGAAAAGAATTCTGCTTTAGCTTTCGAGCAAGTGCTAGACGAAATGAAATTGCCCTTTACTATTGAAGCGTTCTTAGAGCATTATGTCGATATTAATGCAAATTATTGGGATCGCTATAGTCTTAATCAAGTATCTCAAGCGGAATTGCGCATTGGTAGAATCCGAGATACCTTTGAGTTGTTGGAGTATACCACATCGACAGAACGCATGCTGGAAGTGGGAGATAAGTACTTGCATTATCTTCCCAACCACAATTACCTATTCGATGGTGCAGTTGAAATCCTAGAGTATCTCCACGAGAAGTATAGGTTACATATTATCACCAATGGATTTGATCAAGTTCAGGCGCGTAAGATCAAGAACTCGGGAATTGATGGTTTCTTTCAAACGGTAACCAATTCTGAACTGGCGGGTGTAAAAAAGCCAGACGCCAAAATCTTTGCCTATGCCTTGCAATTAGCTAAAGTAGGAGTGGAAGACACGGTTATGATTGGAGACAATCTATTGGCAGATATCGAAGGAGCGCAAAATGTGGGAATGGATGTTATCTATTACAACGAACACCGCAAACCAGTTCCCTTAACTTTGCCACAAGTCAATACCTTATTAGATATAAAAAGCCTGCTGTAGAGCAGGCTTTTGTATTAGTAGTTGTATTTGAATTGCCATCTGTTTTTTAAGAACTCACGCGTGCTATTTTCACGGCTGTTTTGTCCAGGCTCATAGAAGACAGTGCCAGTAAGTTCTGCAGGAAGAAATTCCTGATCGACAAAATTATTCGGATAGTCGTGGGAGTATTTATACTCTTCTCCATAACCCAATTCCTTCATGAGTTTGGTCGGCGCATTGCGCAAGTGAATGGGAACCGATAAATCGCCCGTTTGCTTTACCATTTGTTGCGCCTGACCAATGGCCATATAGGTCGAGTTGCTCTTTGGAGACGTGGCTAAGTAAATCGCACATTGGCTCAAGAGAATTCGACTCTCCGGATAGCCAATAACAGATACAGCCTGAAAGGTAGAAGTGGCCATGATTAGAGCCGTTGGGTTAGCGTTTCCAATATCTTCAGAAGCTGCAATAACTAATCGCCTTGCAATAAATTTTACATCTTCCCCTCCTTCAATCATACGGGCCAACCAATATACAGCCCCATTGGGGTCACTGCCACGGATGGATTTAATGAATGCTGAGACAATGTCGTAATGCTGTTCTCCCGTTTTGTCATAGAGAACCGTATTTTTCTGAACAATTTGCATTACATAGTCATTGGTGACCACTATATCATCACCCGTTGTCGCATTGACAATAAGTTCAAAGGTGTTGAGGAGCTTTCGTCCATCTCCTCCCGATACACGAAAAAGTGCTTCGGTTTCCTGTAGGTCGATGCGTTTAGATTTTAGAAAAGAATCCTTAGTGATAGCGCGGTCTAACAGTGCGCGTAAATCCTCTTTGGTAAAAGCGTTTAACGTATAAACCTGACAGCGCGAAAGCAAGGCAGGAATAACTTCAAAACTAGGGTTTTCTGTTGTTGCGCCAATTAAAGTTATCCAGCCGCGTTCAACCGCCGCTAAAAGCGAATCTTGTTGGGATTTGCTAAAGCGATGAATCTCGTCTATAAACAAAATCGGATTGCGAGCCGTAAATAAACCGTGATTCGATTTCGCTTTGTCAATCACCTCACGGACGTCTTTTACCCCCGAGTTGATCGCACTCAAAACGTAAAAAGGACGTTGACTCTCTTTAGCTAAGATTTCAGCCAATGTCGTTTTGCCCGTGCCTGGAGGTCCCCAAAAAAGCAAAGAAGGAATAAAACCCGTTTGCAATTGCTTTGTTAAGATTCCTTTTTCCCCCACTAAGTGTGCTTGACTGACATAGTCAGCTAAGGTCTGCGGTCGTACTCGTTCTGCTAATGGTGCATCCATGACATTGTGATTTTGAGAAATACAAAAATACAATCTATAATCTCATATAAAAAGAAGTCGTTTAAAATTGTATACATTCCCTTTGCTTTATCTAGCTGAATTGAAACACTATTTTATATCTTTATGTTTTACCTAGCATTCAACAGGATCAAATGAAAGAGAAACAACTTGTCATCACTGCCGATTTAATCATACTGCCCGTCTTATTTCTAATGTTGATTTGGACGGTGTATTGGTTGGATTGGAAAGACTACTTACAATTGTACCAATATGGAGTATATCCTCGCACCCTAAAAGGATTGAGGGGGATCATTTTCAGCCCTTTTATTCACGGAGGGCTCAAACATATTTACAACAATTCCGTCGCCCTATTTGTCTTGCTGTTGCTCGTTCAATTCTTTTACAAAAAACAAGTGTGGCAAATCTTGGGATGGGGAATCCTTTTATCCGGATTAGGTACTTGGTTGATCGCAAGAGAAAGCTATCACATTGGAGCAAGTGGATTGATTTACGTGCTGGTGAGCTATATGTTCTTCAAGGGAATACAAACCAAGTATTTCCGCTTAGTCGCATTGTCTCTTCTGATTGTGATGCTTTACGGCAGTATGATTTGGTACGTGTTTCCCGATATTGAAGAAGGTATTTCTTGGGAAGGTCACCTCAGTGGATTTATCACGGGTATGCTGTTGTCTTTCGTATTAAAATCACCTGTATATGCAGAGAAGGTATACAAATACGAATGGCAGTCACCCGATTATAATGAAAGCAACGATCCCTTTATGCAGTGCTTTGATGCGGAGGGCAATTTTGTGATCGTCCCCAAAGAAGTACGCCAAGCTGAAGCTTTGAAAAATCCCTATCGAAAAACATTGCCTATACTATATAAGAGAAGTGACATAAAGGAAAATGGGGATAGCAGCACTTATTTTGCGAGTGAAAATTAGCTCAACTAAAAAAGGAAAGGATTGCCATGGCAATCCTTTCCTTTTTTATTGTTGAATGCGTACGCTTCTACTTTTAAATAGAGTCAACTAATTCCTAGTTGTTTTGGTATTTCGATCTACCTTTCCTTCGCTTGGGTATTGTCCTATCCAGCTATCGTCTTTGTCTAATGATTTCGTATAGAAAAGCGCCACATGCAACCGATACGTTTAACGAATCGATGGTGCTGAACATAGGTAGTTTTGCTTTTTCATCAATGATCTTTAAAACGGAAGGATTGATTCCTCTATCTTCGCTACCCATAATGATAGCCATTGGAACGTTGAGGTCAACATCGTAGATCTCCTTTTCTGCTTTTTCAGTAGCACCTAACGTTAATACGCCAGAACCTTGCAAATAGAAAACAGCATCTTTGATGTGGTCTACCTTACAAATAGGAATATTGAAAACAGCACCAGCAGAAGTTTTGATGGTATCCCCATTTACAGGAGCAGCACCATTTTTAGAAATAATAATTCCGTCTGCCCCACAACAAACTGCCGTGCGGATGATTGCGCCAAAATTACGCGCATCAGATAATTGGTCTAACACAACAAAAAGAGGCTTCTCTTTCTTCTCTAAGGTAGTTTCAACCAACTCCTCTAATGAGATAAATGTAATAGGTGCAATACTACCAATAGCTCCTTGGTGATTTTTCTTTGTCAAGCGATTGAGCTTTTCAATTGGCACATAAGAGAAGTTAATGTTGTTTCTCTTTAGTGTTTTGATTAACTCATTCATTAATTCACCTTGTGCATCCTTTTGTAAGAATACCTTGTCTATATCTTTACCTGCTTCAATGGCTTCGATTATCGCGCGAATACCAAAAATTTGATTCTCCTGATCCATGGCGCAAAGGTAGTTATATTTTTATTATGCGTTAGATGTTTTTTGCAGTAGCGTTAAACTTTTGTCTTCCGATGTTGCAATTGTAGTAGCCAACTTAAAAGATAAAATTAGAACAACGTTTTGAAGCCGATGTGAATGGTTGTATTGTCAAAAGAAAATGGAATACCCGGTTGTTTGCCGTTGGCAAAAGATAGATTAAAGTAACTCGAGGCTGTTATAAAACCTAGTCCCATACCTATACTATATAAGGTGTTCTTTTGTTCCAAGGGTTTATAGGTTTGAATGGCATAATCAAAAAGCGTATGCAAGTACAGGCTGGGATGTACTAAAAAGCGATATTCTGTATTAATTAAATTCAGCTGATTGGCCAGTAAACTGTTTTCCTGAAATCCGCGTAAGGACTGACTTCCACCAAAGCGATATAGTTCGTTAATCAGATAGTCTTTGCTGAATAACGCGTAATAGGTCCAATTAATATAAAAGTAATGCTTGGGAGCTAGCTCGATATTCTTATTGGCGTGAACTTGTACGATGTATTGCGCTTGCTTGGAATCCTCTGTTGTTCGGTTTCCTGTACCAACCAATGCATCTAAAGTATAATTGATAGGGAATAGAGGAAGATTCGCTCGTTTTTTTGTTAATGTATAGTTTAGCGTAAAAAAGGTGCTGTCAAAATTTTCCATCGAAGGCAATACACTGTTGGTAGTAGAAGAGGTGCTTTGATAGCCCAATTTGAGGTTTTGGTTGTATCGGATGGCATAGCCCAGTTGTAGACCAAGTTTAGTGTTTTGGTAAATCGTATCTTGTTTTTGAATATTGAGCTGACCGCTTACATTCAAAGGAGTATTAAAAAGGTATACAAAAGAGGTTTTGAAGTCAAATTGCGTTTGTTTGTTTGCATCACTGCGCCAGTACAAGGCGATAGACTCACCTTTGTTTAGTACATTGTGTAGTGCTAAATCAAGATAGCCTGCCATGGTGAATTTGTCCTCTTCGTCTGTGCTAAACCCCATAAAACCATCAAAAGAATTGGTGTTGGCTTTGTCTACATATAGATATAAGGTAGTTGCATCATCCGTAAACAAGGTTTCTGGTGTTTTATAGGACTTCAAAAAGTCGAGCTCACTCACGGTTTGTGAAAGGGCAGAGACAAGTTGGTCGCTATATGGTTTGTTGAGGTAGCGCTTGGTCACCTGTCGAATAATGTGTTCAGGAACCTTGGTGGTGCTTTTTATGGCGATCTGATCCAGTTGGCGACTGTTGGTAAGGTCAATTTTTAAATCACAGTATAAAATAGCGTTGGTTATGTTGTGATTGAGCAACTGTAAGGTTGACATCCCCAAGCCATGCTGATCCAATTGTTTGGTGTATTGTTGTAAGTGAGGAGACAACGCTTCAAAATCGAGAACAAGACTGTCTCGCGTAAAATTGAGTTGTTGTTGAATCGAAGCAGAGAGTAGTTTGTTCGATAGGATCACTTGGCGAATAGGATCACCTAGTGTATAGTGATAAGTAATGTGAAGATCTTGTTGTTCCTTCTTTTTAGTGAAGGAAAGATATCCTTTTTGTTGTAACAGTAGATCAATTTGAGCAACTGCTTGATTGACAGATTGTAAATCCGAATGTTTTTTTTCATACGCCAAGGCGTGTAGCAATTCGCGCTCTTTTTCTTGGGTAGCTGTTATTTCAAGGGTCAATAGCACATCTTGTCCATAGCTAGTAAATCCTAGCAAGCAACACAAAAAAAGAGAGAGAATTAACTTAGGCACCTTGACTATATATTTAGGTGTAAAGTAAAATAAAAAAAGTAAGAAGCTGAGACTTAAAGAATAAAATAAATAAATTACTTGAAAATTAATAGATTGTCTTTTGATAAAAGAAAAAAACTTTCTACATTTGCAACCCCGTATATAGTGGGGAATAATATATTGTAGAAATTATTAATAAACATTATGCCAACAATTCAACAATTAGTAAGAACAGGGAGAACCCAATTAACTAAGAAGAGTAAATCGGTTGCTTTGGATTCTTGTCCTCAAAGAAGAGGAGTTTGTACGCGTGTTTATACTACTACACCTAAAAAACCTAACTCTGCAATGCGTAAAGTTGCAAGGGTACGTTTGACAAATGGTAATGAAGTAAACGCTTACATCCCAGGAGAAGGACACAATTTACAAGAGCACTCGATAGTATTAGTTAGAGGAGGAAGGGTAAAAGATTTGCCAGGTGTTAGATACCACATCGTACGTGGAGCTTTGGATACTGCTGGAGTAAACGGTAGAACACAAAGAAGATCTAAATATGGTGCAAAACGCCCTAAAGACAAAAAATAATCGTTTAAACGTTTAAGAAAAAGACATGAGAAAAAGACAGGCGAAAAAGAGACCTCTTTTACCAGATCCGAAATTTAATGATCAATTAGTGACGCGTTTTGTGAATAACTTAATGTGGGATGGTAAGAAGTCTACGGCTTTTAAAGTATTTTATGATGCTTTAGCAATCGTTGAAGAGAAGAAACAAGATGAGGAGAAAACTTCATTAGAAATTTGGAAAGAGGCGTTAACTAACGTTATGCCACACGTAGAAGTTCGCTCTCGTCGTGTTGGAGGGGCTACATTCCAAATTCCTATGCAAATTCGTCCAGATAGAAAAATTTCTATGGCAATGAAATGGATGATTTTGTATGCGAGAAGAAGAAATGAGAAATCTATGGCTGCAAGATTAGCTTCTGAAATTTTAGCTGCTGCTAAAGAAGAAGGTGCTGCAGTTAAAAAGAGAATGGATACGCACAAAATGGCTGAGGCTAATAAAGCGTTCTCTCACTTTAGATTTTAATCCCTACAGAAAACTTATACAATGGCAAGAGATTTAAAATATACAAGAAATATTGGTATCGCTGCTCACATCGATGCTGGTAAAACAACTACTACAGAACGTATTTTGTTCTACACAGGTAAAAACCACAAAATGGGAGAAACTCACGAAGGATCTTCTACAATGGACTGGATGGAGCAAGAGGCGGAAAGAGGTATTACTATTACTTCAGCAGCGACTACTTGTACTTGGAATTTCCCAACTAAACAAGGTGAGAAGATAGCTGAGTCTATGGAGTACCACTTCAATATTATTGATACTCCGGGTCACGTTGACTTTACAGTAGAGGTGAACCGTTCTTTACGTGTATTAGATGGATTAGTATTCTTATTTAGTGCAGTTGATGGTGTTGAGCCACAATCTGAAACTAACTGGAGATTAGCTGATAACTATAAAGTTCCTCGTATGGGGTTCGTTAATAAAATGGACCGTCAAGGAGCTAACTTCTTAGCAGTATGTCAGCAAGTTAAAGATATGTTGAAATCAAACGCTGTGCCAATCGTATTACCAATTGGTGATGAAGCAGATTTCAAAGGTATCGTTGACTTAGTGAAAAACCGCGCAATCGTATGGCATGATGAAAATCATGGTTCTACTTTTGACGTAGTTGAGATTCCTGCAGATATGGTTGACGATGTTAAACAATACAGAGGTCAATTAATCGAGGAGATCGCGGCTTATGACGAGAATCTACTTGAAAAATATATGGAAGATGAGAACTCAATCACTGAGGACGAAATCCATAGAGCATTACGTGCTGCTACATTAGATATGAGCATCATCCCAATGTCTTGTGGTTCATCTTTCAAAAACAAAGGGGTTCAGTTTATGTTGGATGCTGTTTGTCGTTACTTACCTTCTCCGATGGACAAGGAAGCTATCGAAGGAACAAATCCTGATACTGAAGAGCCAGTTGTTCGTAAACCATCAGTTGCTGAGCCGTTTGCTGCATTAGCATTTAAAATCGCTACAGATCCTTTCGTAGGACGTTTAGCTTTCTTTAGAGCTTATTCAGGACACTTAGATGCTGGTTCTTACGTATTGAACACACGTTCAGGAAACAAAGAGCGTATTTCTCGTATCTACCAAATGCACGCAAACAAACAAAATCCAATCGAATATATTGAGGCTGGAGATATTGGAGCTGCTGTTGGATTTAAAGATATCAAAACAGGGGATACATTATGTGATGAAAAACATCCTATCGTATTAGAAAGTATGGATTTCCCTGATCCAGTTATCGGTATCGCTATTGAGCCAAAAACAAAAGCGGATATGGATAAAATGGGTACTGCTTTAGCTAAATTATCTGAAGAGGATCCTACGTTTACTGTGAAAACAGATAAAGCTTCTGGACAAACAGTAATCTCTGGTATGGGAGAGTTGCACTTAGATGTATTAATCGACCGTATGAGACGTGAATTCAAAGTTGAAGTGAACCAAGGGGAGCCTCAAGTTGAGTACAAAGAAACGCTTACTCGTGTTGCAAACCACAGAGAGTCTTACAAAAAACAATCAGGTGGACGTGGTAAATTCGCGGATATCGTGTTTACAATTGGACCTGCTGACGATGTGGATGGAAAACCATTCGTTGGATTACAATTCGTAAATGAGGTAAAAGGAGGAAACGTACCAAAAGAATATATTCCTTCTGTAGAAAAAGGATTCAAAGAAGCGATGAAACAAGGGCCTTTAGCAGGTTTCGAAATGGATTCGATGAAAGTAACTTTAACAGATGGTTCTTACCACGCGGTTGACTCGGATGCTTTATCGTTCGAATTAGCAGCGAAAATGGGTTACAAAGCGGCTGCTAAAGCTGCTGGTGCTGTAATTCTTGAGCCTATCATGAAGTTAGAGGTATTGACTCCTGAAGAAAACATGGGTGATATCGTTGGGGATTTGAACCGTCGTCGTGGACAAATCAACAGCATGGATGATAGAAATGGAGCAAAAGTGGTTAAAGCTTCTGTGCCATTATCAGAAATGTTCGGATATGTAACTACATTGAGAACATTATCATCAGGTAGAGCTACTTCTACAATGGAGTTCTCTCACTACGCTGAAACACCATCAAACATTTCAGAAGCTGTAATCACTAAAGCAAAAGGAAACGCTTAATTTTCGAGAAAATGAGTCAAAAAATCAGAATAAAATTAAAATCTTACGATCATATGTTGGTTGATAAATCAGCGGAGAAAATCGTAAAAACTGTAAAAAGTACAGGTGCAGTAGTAACAGGTCCAATTCCGTTACCAACTCATAAAAAAATCTTTACTGTTTTACGTTCACCACACGTAAACAAAAAAGCAAGAGAACAATTTGAAGTTAGTTCATACAAAAGATTGTTAGATATTTATTCATCTTCTTCTAAAACAATTGATGCTTTAATGAAATTAGAGTTACCAAGCGGTGTAGAAGTTGAGATTAAAGTGTGATCTTTCAACGCAATTTCAAATAAAAAATAAAGAGTAGGGATTGAGTATTAGAGCTGTCAAGGCTCTAATGCTTAATTCTTTTAAATAAGTTTAAATAATTTAATTAAATATTTATGTCTGGGTTAATTGGTAAAAAAATCGGCATGACTAGTATTTTCGACGAAAATGGAAAAAACATTCCATGTACAGTAATCGAAGTTGGTCCATGTGTCGTTACCCAAGTCAGAACCAATGAGGTTGACGGGTATGAAGCGTTACAACTTGGTTTCGATGACAAGACAGATAAACACGCTACTAAAGCTGAGTTAGGTCACTTTAAAAAAGCGGGAACATCTGCTAAAAGAAAAGTCGTTGAGATCAAAGAATTCGAAGGAGAGCACAAATTAGGTGATGTTATCACAGTTGATTTGTTCTTAGAAGGAGAGTATGTAGACGTTCAAGGTGTATCTAAAGGAAAAGGTTTCCAAGGAGTTGTTAAACGTCATGGATTTGGTGGAGTAGGTCAAGTTACTCACGGTCAAAAAAATCGTTTAAGAGCACCAGGTTCTGTGGGAGCTTCTTCTTATCCATCTCGAGTATTCAAAGGAATGCGCATGGCAGGAAGAACTGGAGGAGAAAATGTAACAGTACAAAATCTAAGAGTTTTAAAAGTAGTTGCTGAAAAGAACTTACTTGTGGTTAAAGGAGCTATTCCAGGACACAAAAACTCTTATGTAATCATTCAGAAGTAATGGAAGTAAAAGTTTTAGATATTACAGGGAAAGATACTGGTAGAAAAGTTGAACTTTTAGATTCAGTATTCGGTATTGAGCCAAACAATCATGCAGTATATCTTGATGTTAAACAATATTTAGCAAATCAAAGACAAGGTACGCACAAAGCAAAAGAAAGAGCTGAGATTGCAGGAAGTACACGCAAGATTAAAAAACAAAAAGGAACTGGAACGGCGAGAGCAGGTAGCATCAAGTCACCAGTATTCAGAGGAGGAGGAAGAATCTTCGGACCAAGACCAAGAAACTACTCTTTCAAATTGAATAAGAACTTAAAACGCTTGGCAAGAAAATCGGCGTTTTCAATTAAGGTTCGCGAAGAGAACTTAATCGTTTTAGAAAACTTCAACTTCGAAGCTCCAAGTACTAAGAATTTCATTAGTGTATTGAAAGCTTTAGGGTTAGAAAATAAAAAATCTCTATTTGTGTTGGGTGAATCAAATAAAAATGTATATTTGTCATCACGCAATTTAGAGAAGGCTGCTGTTGTAACTAACTCAGAATTAAGTACTTACGCTATTTTAAATGCGGGAAGCTTAGTCTTGACAGAGGGATCTGTGGCTGGAATTGTTGAAAATTTAAGCAAATAATAGGAACATGAGTGTTTTAATTAAGCCTATAATTACAGAAAAAGTAACAAAAGACGGCGAAGTTTTTGGTCGTTATGGTTTCGTAGTTGATAGAAAAGCAAACAAAATTGAGATCAAAAAAGCGGTAGAAGCTACTTATGGTGTTAGTGTTGTTAACGTGAATACTATGAACTATGGTGCTAAGCGTTCTGTTAAGTATACAAAAAGCGGTATGATTAACGCTAAAACTAATGCTTTCAAAAAAGCAATAGTTGAATTGAAAGAAGGAGATAATATAGACTTTTATTCAAATATCTAATAAATAATGTCAGTTAGAAAATTAAAACCTATTACCCCAGGTCAGCGTTTTAGAGTTGTAAATAGTTTTGACGCTATAACAACTGATAAGCCGGAGCGTAGTTTACTAGCACCGAAAAAAAAATCTGGAGGTAGAAATAGTCAAGGAAAAATGACCATGCGCTACACAGGTGGTGGTCATAAACAAAGATATCGTATCATCGATTTCAAAAGAGCAAAAGAAGGAGTTCCTGCAATTGTTAAGACAATCGAGTATGATCCAAACCGTTCAGCATTTATTTCATTACTTGCTTATGCGGATGGAGCTAAGACATACGTTATCGCTCAAGCTGGTCTGAAAGTTGGACAAACTGTAGTTTCTGGACCAGATGCATCACCTGAAGTAGGGAATGCAATGCCTTTAAGTAAAATTCCTTTAGGAACTGTTATTTCTTGTATTGAATTACGTCCTGGTCAAGGAGCAGTAATTGCTCGTTCAGCTGGTACTTTCGCACAATTAGTAGCAAGAGATGGTAAGTATGCAACAATTAAAATGCCTTCTGGAGAAGTGCGTTTGATTTTGTTAACTTGTATGGCTACGATTGGAGCTGTATCGAACCACGATCACCAATTAATCGTTTCTGGTAAAGCAGGTAGATCAAGATGGTTAGGTAGAAGACCAAGAACTAGAGCTGTAGCTATGAACCCGGTAGATCACCCAATGGGAGGTGGAGAAGGTCGTTCTTCTGGAGGACATCCACGTTCAAGAAACGGGATGCCTGCTAAAGGTTATAGAACTCGTTCTAAAGTTAAGTCGAGTAACAAGTATATCGTTGAACGTAGAAAGAAATAAAAGAGTAAGACATGGCACGTTCGTTAAAAAAAGGACCTTATGTTCACTTTAAATTAGAGAAGAAAGTTCTTAAAAATGTAGAGTCTGGAAATAAAGCTGTGATCAAAACATGGTCAAGAGCTTCTATGATTACTCCAGATTTCGTTGGACAGACAATCGCAGTACATAATGGTCGTCAATTTGTTCCTGTATATGTAACAGAGAACATGGTTGGACATAAATTAGGGGAATTTTCACCAACAAGATCGTTTAGAGGTCACGCTGGTGCAAAGAATAAAGGTAAAAAATAATAAGAAGCTATGGGAGTTCGTAAAAGAGAAAGAGCTGAGCAAACGAAAGAAGCTAATAAGCAAGTTGCTTTTGCTAAGCTAAACAATTGCCCTACTTCTCCAAGAAAAATGCGCTTAGTAGCGGATTTAGTAAGAGGACAGAAAGTAGAAAAAGCTCTAAATATATTGAAATTCAGTTCAAAGCACGCTTCTCGTAATTTAGAGAAATTGCTTTTATCTGCAATCGCAAACTGGCAAGCAAAAAACAGCGAAGAAAACATGGAAGAAGCTGGACTTTTTGTAAAAGAAATTAGAGTAGATGGAGGAATGATGTTGAAAAGACTTCGTCCTGCACCTCAAGGAAGAGCACACAGAATAAGAAAGCGTTCTAATCACGTTACAGTTGTATTAGGATCTAATAATAACACACAAAGCAATTAATAAACAGTATGGGACAAAAAACTAATCCGATCGGGAATCGCCTTGGTATTATTAGAGGATGGGACTCAAACTGGTATGGTGGAAATGATTACGGTGACAAAATCGCTGAAGATCACAAAATCAGAAAGTATATCCATGCTCGTTTATCAAAAGCTAGTGTATCTAAAGTAATCATCGAGAGAACTTTGAAACTTGTAACCGTTACTATTACTACTGCTAGACCTGGTATCATTATCGGGAAAGGTGGACAAGAAGTAGACAAGTTGAAAGAGGAATTGAAAAAGATTACTGATAAGGAAGTTCAAATCAATATCTTTGAAATTAAGAGACCTGAACTTGATGCGTTTTTAGTGGCTGCTAGTATCGCGCGTCAAATCGAAAACAGAATTTCTTACCGTAGAGCAATCCGTATGGCTATTGGTGCTGCGATGAGAATGAATGCTGAAGGAATCAAAGTAATGATTTCTGGTCGTTTGAACGGTGCTGAAATGGCTCGTTCAGAATCATTCAAAGAAGGAAGAATTCCATTATCTACTTTCAGAGCAGACATCGATTATGCACTTGCTGAAGCTCATACTACTTACGGTAGAATGGGAATTAAAGTGTGGATCATGAAAGGTGAAGTTTACGGTAAAAGAGATCTTTCTCCGTTAGCTGGTATGGATAAAAAACAATCTAAATCAGCAGGATCTAGTAAAGGTAGACCTAACCAACGCAAAAGAAAGTAATTTTTAAACTGAAGAAAAATGTTACAGCCTAAAAGAACAAAATACCGTAAGGTACAGAAAGGTAAGATGAAAGGGATTTCCCAAAGAGGGCATGAACTTTCAAATGGTATGTTCGGAATTAAATCTTTAGATTCAGCATTTATCACTTCTCGTCAAATCGAGGCTGCGCGTATCGCTGCAACTCGTTTCATGAAACGTGAAGGACAATTGTGGATCAAGATTTTCCCAGACAAGCCAATCACTAAGAAGCCTCTTGAAGTGCGTATGGGTAAAGGTAAAGGTGCAGTGGAATACTGGGTTGCTGTGGTAAAACCAGGAAAAATAATGTTTGAGGTTGGTGGCGTGCCACTATCTGTAGCGAAAGAAGCTTTACGCTTAGCTGCTCAAAAACTTCCTGTGAAAACAAAATTTATAATTGCTAGAGATTTCGAAGCATAATAGAAATTTATCATGAAACAATCTGAAATAGTAAACCTATCTGTAGCTGATTTACAAGAGCAATTAAAAGAATTGACTAACGCATTAAATAGCTTAAAAGCGACTCATGCAATTTCTCCAATCGAGAATCCACTTCAAATCAGAAAGGTGAGAAGAACAATTGCAAGAGTGAACACAGAGCTAAGCAAAAGAGAGTTACAATAATTGTATTCTGCTGAAAGATGGAAAATAGAAAAGAAAGAAAAGAAAGAATAGGTGTTGTTACTAGCAACAAAATGGAGAAATCTATTGTTGTTTCTGAAGTAAAAAAGGTAAAACACCCATTATATGGAAAGTTCGTGAAGCAAACTAAAAAGTATGTGGCACACGACGAAACAAACGACTGCAACATTGGTGATACAGTTAGAATTATGGAGACACGTCCATTATCTAAATCAAAATGTTGGAGATTAGTTGAAATCATTGAAAGAGCGAAATAATTATGGTACAACAAGAATCTAGACTTAAAGTAGCAGATAACACGGGAGCAAAAGAAGTTTTGACAATCCGTGTATTAGGTGGAACAAAGCGTCGTTACGCTTCAGTAGGAGATAAAATTGTAGTAAGTATCAAAGACGCAACTCCAAATGGAAGCGTTAAGAAAGGTACAGTTTCTACTGCTGTAGTTGTTCGCACTAAAAAAGAGGTTAGAAGAGCTGATGGATCATACATTAGATTCGATGATAACGCTTGTGTATTATTAAATGCTGCAGGTGAAATGAAAGGAACTCGTGTTTTTGGACCAGTAGCAAGAGAACTTCGTGAAAAACAATTCATGAAAATTGTATCATTAGCACCTGAGGTGTTGTAAATCGTTCTAAACATGATTAAGCTAAAGATAAAAACAGGAGATACTGTACGTGTTATCGCTGGTGATCACAAAGGATCTGAAGGAAAAATCGTACGTGTATTACGCGAAAAAAACAAAGCTATTGTTGAGGGGGTAAACATCATTTCAAAGCATGTTAAGCCTAGCGCTACTAACCCTCAAGGTGGAATTGTTAAGAAAGAGGCTCCTATCCATATTTCTAATTTAGCGATCGTTGATCCTAAAACTAACGATACTACGAAAGTAGCTATCCAAAAGAATGAAAATGGAAAAAATGTAAGAGTTTCTAAAAAATCAAATCAAGTATTATAGTTATGGCTTATATACCAAGACTTAAAGAAGAATATAAAAGCAGAGTAATCTCTGCTCTTAAAGAGGAGTTTGGATACAAGAACATTATGCAAGTTCCTAAACTTGAGAAAATTGTTGTTAGCCGTGGTGTTGGTGCAGCTGTATCTGATAAAAAGTTAGTTGACTACGCAGTAGAAGAATTAACTAAAATTACAGGACAAAAAGCTGTAGCTACTATTTCTAAGAAAGACGTTGCTTCTTTCAAATTGAGAAAAGGAATGCCAATTGGAGCTAAAGTTACTTTACGTGGAGAAAGAATGTATGAATTCTTGGATCGTTTAGTTACTTCGGCTTTACCACGAGTAAGAGATTTCTCTGGTATTAAATCTGAAGGATTTGACGGTAGAGGAAATTATAACTTAGGTGTAACTGAGCAAATTATTTTCCCTGAAATCAATATTGATAAAGTAAACAAAATCGCTGGTTTCGATATTACTTTTGTAACATCTGCTAATACAGATAAAGAAGCAAAATCTTTACTAGCTGAATTAGGATTACCTTTTAAAAAGAATTAGAGTTATGGCTAAAGAATCAATGAAAGCCCGTGAGGTGAAAAGACAAGCATTAGTAGCTAAATATGCGGACAAAAGAAAAGCTCTTTTGGAAGCAGGTGACTACGAAGGGTTACAAAAATTACCTAAAAATGCTTCTCCTGTACGTTTACACAACAGATGTAAATTAACTGGAAGACCTAGAGGGTATATGCGTCAATTCGGTATTTCTCGTGTTACTTTCCGTGAGATGGCTAACCAAGGGTTGATACCAGGAGTTAAAAAGGCAAGTTGGTAATTAAGATTTAAAGGTAAAAACAATGTATACAGATCCAATAGCAGATTTCCTTACAAGAATTAGAAATGCTGTGCGTGCAAACCACAAAGTGGTAGAGATCCCAGCATCTAACTTCAAAAAAGAAATCACGAAAATTTTATTCGATCAAGGATATATCTTAAGCTACAAATTTGATGACAGTACAGTTCAAGGTACCATCAAAATAGCTTTGAAATATGATAAAGACACAAAAGAGTCTGTGATTAGAGATATCCAAAGAATTAGTAAACCAGGTTTGCGTAAATACGCTTCTGCAACTGACCTTCCTAGAATCTTAAATGGTTTGGGAATTGCAATCGTTTCTACATCAAAAGGATTGATGACAGGGAAACAAGCAAAACAACTTAATGTTGGTGGAGAAGTAGTTTGTTACGTATACTAATTTAAAAAGACTAAGAAATGTCAAGAATAGGAAAAAGTCCGATAGCAATTCCTGCTGGTGTAACAGTTGATGTTCAAGAAGGCGTTATTGTTGTTAAAGGTAAATTAGGAGAGCTTACTCAGAAATTCGATACAGTTAGTGTTAAAGTAGAAGATAATCAAGTTATTGTTGAAAGATCATCTGACGCAAAAGATGAAAGAGCAAAACACGGATTATATCGTAGCTTAATCAACAATATGATTACTGGTGTTTCTGAAGGATTTACAATAACTTTAGAATTTGTAGGGGTAGGATATCGTGCTTCTAATCAAGGACAAAAGTTAGACTTAGCTTTAGGTTTCTCTCACAATATCGTGATGGATATCGCTCCTGAAGTTGTAGTAGAAACTATATCAGAAAAAGGTAAAAATCCTTTAGTAAAATTAACTTCTTACGACAAACAATTAGTAGGTCAAGTAGCTGCAAAAATCCGCTCTTTCCGTAAGCCAGAGCCTTACAAAGGAAAAGGAATCAAGTTTGTAGGTGAGGAATTAAGAAGAAAAGCAGGTAAATCAGCTTAAAAATTAAGACTATGTCATTAACAAAATCTGAAAGAAGACAACGTATAAAGTTCAGAATTAGAAAGACTGTTAGCGGTACTCCTGCAAGAACAAGACTTTCTGTATTCAGAAGTAATAAAGAGATCTATGCACAAATCATAGATGACGTAAATGGAGTAACTTTAGTGTCAGCATCGTCAAGAGAAGCTGGGATAACAAGAGGAACCAATGTTGAAACTGCTGCATCGGTTGGAAAACTAATCGCAGAGAAAGCTTTAAAAGCAGGTATCGAAACTGTATCTTTTGATAGAAACGGTTATTTATACCACGGACGTGTTAAATCATTAGCAGACGGCGCTAGAGAAGCTGGATTAAAATTCTAATTAGTTATGTATCAAAATTATAAAAACGTAGAATTTGTAAAACCAAGCGGTCTTGATTTAAAAGATCGTTTGGTTAGTGTTAACCGTGTTACTAAAGTGACAAAAGGGGGAAGAGCTTTTGGTTTTTCTGCTGTTGTTGTAGTAGGTGACGAAAACGGTGTAGTGGGTCACGGTTTAGGTAAATCTAAAGATGTATCTGAGGCTATTGCTAAAGCAGTTGAAGATGCTAAGAAAAACTTAGTTAAAGTTCCTTTGAACGGTCATACGATTCCGCATGAACAAAAAGGAAAATTCAGTGGAGCTCGTGTATTGTTGATGCCTGCATCATTAGGTACGGGAGTTATTGCTGGAGGTTCTGTCAGAGCGGTAGTTGAAGCTGTAGGAATTACAGATTTATTATCTAAGTCTCAAGGTTCTTCGAATCCACATAACGTGGTGAAAGCTACTTTCGATGCTTTATTACGATTAAGAAGCGCTTCTACAGTTGCAAAACAAAGAGGAATTTCTTTAGAAAAAGTATTTAAAGGTTAATTTGAAAGATTATGTCGAAAATCAAAATAAAACAAGTAAGAAGCCAAATTAATTGTCCTCTTAACCAAAAGAGAACATTAGAGGCTTTAGGACTTCGTAAGATTGGTCAGGTAGTTGAACACGATTCTACTAGCGCAATTTTAGGAATGGTAAATAAAGTTCAACACTTAGTTTCTGTAGAAGAAATTAAATAATATTCGCAATAGATGAATTTAAGTAATTTACAACCAGCAAACGGTTCAGTACACAACCAAAACAAACGTGTTGGTCGTGGTGAAGGTTCTGGAAAAGGAGGAACTTCTACAAAAGGACATAAAGGTGCTAAATCACGTTCAGGTTACTCGAAAAAAATCGGATTTGAAGGAGGACAAATGCCACTTCAAAGACGTGTACCTAAATTCGGTTTCAAAAACATTAACAGAGTTGAGTACGCTGTGATTAACTTAGAGGCTTTACAAGGTCTTGTTGATAGCGGAAAAGTAACTGATGCTGTAGATTTTTCTCAATTAGTTGATTTAGGATTAGCTACAAAAAACAGTTTAGTTAAGGTTTTAGGACGTGGAGAGCTAAAAGCAAAATTAAAAGTTTCTGCTCATAAATTTTCAGCTTCTGCCCAAGCAGCTATCGAAGCAGCAGGAGGAGAAGTTGTAACGTTATAAAATCTTAGTGAACAGGATGAAGAAGTTTTTTGAAACATTAGCCAGTATCTGGAAAATTGAAGAGTTAAAAAATAAAATCTTAATCACATTAGGACTATTACTTGTGTACCGTTTCGGTACACAAGTAACTCTACCAGGTATTGATGCAACGAAATTGCAAGCGTTGACGGATCAAACTGATCAAGGAATTGGATGGTTAATTAACGTGTTTACAGGTGGTGCTTTCGCACAAGCATCTGTTTTTGCTTTAGGTATTATGCCTTACATTTCTGCTTCCATTGTGGTGCAGCTGATGGGAATTGCGGTTCCTTATCTGCAAAAATTACAAAATGATGGAGAAAGCGGTAGAAAGAAAATGAATCAAATTACAAGATGGTTAACTATTGGTATTACCTTATTACAAGGACCAAGTTATATCTATAACTTGTATGTGCAATTGCCGTCAGATGCATTTTTGCTAGGTTTTAATTCTTTCTCATTCTTGTTTTCTTCAGTAATGATTCTAACTGCCGGGACTATTTTCGCAATGTGGTTAGGAGAAAAAATTACTGATAAAGGGATTGGAAATGGTATTTCGTTATTGATTATGGTTGGTATTATTGCAAGACTTCCTATGTCTTTCATTCAAGAGTTCCAATCGCGTATTACAGAAAATAACGGAGGACCAATGTTAGTTGTTATTGAAGTAATTTTATGGTTATTGATTATCGTTGCTTGTATCTATTTGACTCTTGCAGTGCGCAGAATTCCAGTTCAATATGCACGTAGAAGTGCTTCTGGAACCTACGATCAATCCATGTTAGGAGGAAACCGTCAGTGGATTCCTTTAAAACTAAATGCTTCAGGAGTTATGCCAATTATCTTCGCTCAGGCGATCATGTTTGTGCCTGCTGCTGTAGCTGGTTTATCAACTTCGGATACTGCAAAATCAATCAGTAATACATTCCATAATGTGTTCGGTTGGGAGTATAATTTACTTTTTGCTTTATTAATCATTATTTTTACGTACTTTTACACCGCGATTACAGTACCTACTAATAAAATGGCAGATGACTTGAAGCGAAGTGGTGGTTTTATTCCTGGGGTTAAACCAGGTTCTGAAACTGCAGATTTCTTAGATAGAATTATGTCGTTGATTACATTCCCTGGATCTCTTTACCTTGCTATCATTGCTGTTTTCCCAGCAATTATCGTAAGTATCTTAGGAGTTCAACAAGGATGGGCGATGTTTTATGGTGGAACTTCACTATTAATTATGGTGAGCGTTGTAATTGATACAATCCAACAAGTTAATTCATACTTATTGAACAAACAGTACGATAGTATGATGACGAGTGGTAAAAATAGAAGAGCGACAGCTTAATTTTTATGGCAAAACAATCAGCAATAGAACAAGACGGAGCAATAATTGAAGCATTGTCTAATGCAATGTTCCGTGTAGAATTAGAAAATGGTCACGTTGTGATCGCGCACATCTCAGGTAAAATGCGTATGCACTACATTAAGTTGTTACCTGGTGATCGCGTGAAATTGGAAATGAGTCCATATGACTTGACCAAAGCAAGAATTACTTATAGATATTAAAGAGGCTATTAAAATGAAAGTAAGAGCATCAGTTAAAAAAAGAAGTGCCGAGTGCATCATAGTACGTAGAAAAGGTAGACTTTACGTTATTAATAAAAAGAATCCTAGATTTAAACAAAGACAAGGATAATTATGGCAAGAATCGCAGGGGTAGATATACCTAAATACAAAAGAGGAGTTATTGCTTTAACTTATATCTTCGGAATTGGTTCTAGTAGAGCTAAAGAAATTTTAGCTAAAGCCAATGTAGATGAAGATAAGAAAGTACAAGATTGGAATGATGATGAGATCGGAGCTATCCGTGAAGCAGTAAGTTATTTCAAAATTGAAGGAGAGTTACGTTCAGAAATCTCTTTAAACATCAAACGTCTTATGGACATCGGATGTTACAGAGGTATTCGTCATAGAACAGGACTTCCACTTAGAGGTCAAAGAACGAAAAATAACTCGAGAACGAGAAAAGGTAAAAGAAAAACTGTTGCTAACAAGAAAAAAGCAACTAAATAATAAGTAGTAATATGGCTAAAGCGAATACAAAAAAGCGTAAAGTTGTTGTAGAAACAACAGGTGAAGCTCATATTAATGCAACATTCAACAATATCATTATTTCTTTAACAAACAAGAAAGGTGAAGTAATCTCTTGGTCGTCTGCAGGTAAGATGGGGTTCAGAGGTTCTAAAAAGAACACTCCGTACGCTGCTCAGATGGCTGCTGAAGATTGTGGTAGAGTTGCACTTGAGGCAGGATTGAAAAAAGTAAAAGTATATGTAAAAGGTCCTGGAAACGGAAGAGAATCTGCAATCAGATCTTTACATAACGGTGGAATCGAAGTAACTGAGATTATCGATATTACTCCAATGCCACACAACGGATGTCGTCCTCCTAAGAGAAGAAGAGTTTAATTTATAGTATAACCAAAGGTAGGATAGATTATCGGAGGAAAGTGACCTGAATTCATAATCCCTACCTTTTTTTTATTTTGAAAAATGGCAAGATATACTGGTCCACAAACAAAAATCGCTCGTAAGTTCGGCGAAGCTATTTTCGGAGATGATAAATCATTCGAAAAAAGAAACTACCCTCCAGGACAACACGGATTAGCAAAGAAAAGAGCTAAAAAATCTGAGTATGCAATCCAGTTGATGGAGAAACAAAAAGCAAAATACACATACGGTATCTTAGAAAAGCAATTCCGTAATATTTACAAGAAAGCTGCGGCTGCTCGTGGAGTTACTGGTGAGGTATTGATTCAATTGTGTGAATCGAGATTAGATAACGTAGTTTACAGAATGGGAATTGCTCCTTCTCGTAGAGCTGCACGTCAAGTAGTTTCTCACAGACATATCACAGTGAACGGTGAAGTAGTGAATATTCCTTCTTACCAATTAAAAGCTGGTGATAAAGTTGCTGTTCGTGAAAAATCTAAATCTTTAGAAGTTATCGAACGTTCGTTATCTAATTCTAGTTCTGTTTACGAATGGATTACTTGGAATCCTGAAACTTTAGAAGGTACTTTCGTTGCTGTACCTCAAAGACTTCAAGTTCCAGAAAACATCAAAGAACAGTTAATCGTAGAGTTGTACAACAAATAATAATTGACATTCAGTCGAAACAAATATGGCAATATTTAATTTTCAAAAGCCCGATAAAGTTATCATGATTGATTCGACCGATTTTAAAGGTAAATTCGAATTTAGACCTTTAGAACCGGGATATGGATTGACTATTGGTAATGCATTGAGAAGAGTACTTCTGTCTTCGTTAGAGGGGTATGCTATTACTTCAGTACGTATCGAAGGAGTTGATCACGAGTTTTCTACCATCGCTGGTGTTGTTGAGGATGTTACTGAAATTATCCTTAACCTAAAGCAGGTACGTTTTAAACGTCAGGTGGAAGATGTAGATAATGAATCTGTAAGCATCACTTTTTCAGGAAAAGAACAAATGACAGCTGGTGATTTCCAGAAGTTTATTTCTAATTTCCAAGTATTAAATCCAGAGTTGGTTATCTTCAATTGCGAAAGCAGTGTTTCAATTACCATGGATTTAACCATCGAAAAAGGAAGAGGTTACGTGGCAGCAGAGGAGAACAGAAAACCCAATGCACCTATCGGAACAATTTTCACAGATTCGATTTATACTCCAGTTAAGAACGTTAAGTATGCTATAGAAAATTACCGTGTAGAACAAAAAACTGACTACGAAAAGTTAGTGTTTGATATTACTACAGACGGTTCTATTCATCCAAAAGACGCCTTAACAGAAGCAGCTAAAACATTGATTCATCATTTTATGCTGTTCTCAGACGAGAGAATTACTTTAGAGGCTGATGAAATTGCTCAAACTGAATCATACGATGAAGAATCATTGCATATGAGACAGCTTCTAAAAACTAAATTGGTAGATTTAGATCTTTCAGTTCGAGCGTTAAATTGTTTAAAGGCGGCTGAAGTAGATACATTAGGAGATTTAGTATCTTTCAACAAAAACGATTTGATGAAATTCAGAAACTTCGGTAAGAAGTCTTTATCTGAGTTAGAAGAATTAGTAGCTGTGAAAGGATTAAATTTTGGTATGGATCTATCAAAATACAAATTAGATAAAGAATAATCTAGACCGCTAAAGTCTAAATTCGATAACGCAATGAGACACGGAAAAAAAATAAATCACTTAGGTAGAAAAGCTGGACATAGAAATTCTATGTTGGCTAATATGGCTTGTTCTTTGATCGAACACAAGCGTATCAATACTACTGTAGCTAAAGCGAAAGCATTAAAACAATATATTGAACCATTAGTAACTAAAGCTAAAACTGACGATACACATAATCGTCGTGTTGTTTTCTCTTATTTGAGAAGCAAAGAAGCTGTTACTGAATTGTTCAGAGAGGTTGCTCAAAAAGTTGGTGATCGTCCAGGTGGATACACTCGTATCATCAAGTTAGGTAACCGTTTAGGAGATAACGCTGATATGGCTATGATCGAATTCGTTGACTTCAACGAAATCTACAATGTAGCGAAAAAAGAAGCTAAGAAAACGACTCGTAGAGGGAAGAAGAAAGCTGAAACTGTTGAAGCTCCTCAAGCTGAAGCTACTACAACTGAAACAGAAACAAATGAATAATCATTCATTACATATGTTTTCATTATAAAATTAAAAGGACATTCTTTTTAGAATGTCCTTTTTTTTGCTTTATTTTTGCATCACTACAATACAACTTACACATGGAATATAAAAGAAAAGAAGACGGTATCATTGTTTTAGCTGATGGCACCGTTTTTTATGGTAAATCAATTGGTATTAAGGGAACCGCTTTCGGAGAAATCTGCTTTAATACCGGAATGACTGGATATCAAGAAGTCTTTACTGATCCGTCGTATTATGGACAAATCATGTTAGCTACCAATCCACACATCGGTAACTATGGCGTTAATGCAGACGAAGTTGATTCTGATGGGATTAAAATCGCAGGTTTAGTATGTAAGAACTTTAGCTACGAATATTCCCGTCCTAATGCTGATGCAAGCCTATATGATTATTTCGATGCGCATCAATTAGTAGCTATCTCTGACGTGGATACAAGAGCGTTAACCGCCTATATCCGTGATCATGGTGCTATGAATGCCGTTTTAAGCACTGATGGTAAAACAGTAGCAGAATTGAAAGCCTTATTGAACGAAGTGCCTTCTATGGAAGGTTTAGAGCTTTCTTCTGTAGTATCTACGAAAGAACCTTACTTTTTCGGTAATCCTGATAGTACCTACCGCGTGTCTGTACTTGATTTGGGAATTAAAACAAATATTTTGCGTTGTTTGGCCGAACGCGATTGCTATATCAAAGTGTTCCCATTCAATAGTACGTACGAAGATTTGCTTGCTTTCGATCCGCATGGTATCTTCTTGTCTAACGGACCTGGTGACCCACAAGCATTAGCTGATAAAGGTGTTTTAGCCGTAGTGAAGCAAGTAGTAGAAGGAAGTTTACCTGTTTTTGGTATCTGTCTAGGACACCAATTAATCTGCTTGTCTCAAGGCGTAGGTACCTACAAAATGTTTAGCGGACACAGAGGAGTGAACCACCCTGTCATGAATGTCTTAACCGGTAGAGGCGAAATTACTTCTCAGAACCACGGATTTGCAGTTGACAAGGAAGCATTAGCTAATCATCCTACACTTGAAATCTCACACTTGCATTTGAACGATGGGACAGTGGCAGGTGTACGCATGAAAAACAAAGCTGTTTTCTCCGTACAATATCATCCAGAATCTAGCCCTGGGCCACACGATTCTAGATACTTATTCGACGATTTCGTTTCGAATATGGCAATAAAATAAAAAAGCTCCTTTTTAGGATTATATTAGCTTTGAAAAAGTATACTTACACAACATAAGGGTCAGCAACAATATACCATATTAGGTTAACGACCGAATTCTAATACACAACTTTGATTATGAGTACAATTTTAAGCGTTCACGCACGTCAAATTTTAGATTCTAGAGGTAATCCAACTGTTGAAGTGGATGTTATTACCAGCAATGGTAGTTTAGGAAGAGCTGCAGTTCCATCAGGAGCTTCTACAGGAGAACACGAAGCTGTCGAATTGAGAGATGGTGGACACGCGTTTATGGGTAAAGGCGTTTTAAAAGCAGTTGAAAACGTAAACACCATTATCGCAGAGCACATTGTAGGTTTAAGCGTATTCGAACAAAACTATATCGATCAACTGATGATTGACTTAGATGGTACACCAAATAAAAGTAATTTAGGGGCAAACGCTATTTTAGGTGTTTCTTTAGCTTTGGCTAAAGCTGCTGCTGAAGAGTTAGGTATGCCACTATACCGCTATGTAGGAGGTGTTTCAGCCAATACACTTCCTGTTCCCATGATGAATATTATCAATGGAGGTTCTCACTCGGATGCGCCTATCGCATTTCAAGAGTTTATGATCATGCCTGTCAAAGCGATCACCTTCTCACATGCCATGCAAATGGGGACAGAAATTTTTCACCACTTGAAAAAAGTTTTACACGATAGACAATTGAGTACTGCTGTTGGAGATGAAGGAGGATTCGCTCCTACATTAAAAGGGACAGAAGACGCTTTAGATTCAATTAAAGTAGCAGTAGAAAATGCTGGTTACCGCTTTGGTGATGAAATTATGTTAGCATTGGATTGTGCAGCCTCTGAGTTCTATGTAAACGGATCTTACGATTACACAAAATTCGAAGGTGATTTAGGAAAAGTTCGCACATCGAAAGAACAGGCAGATTATTTAGCTGAATTAGCTGCTAAATATCCTATCATTTCTATCGAAGACGGAATGCAAGAAGATGATTGGGAAGGATGGAAGTACTTAACTGAGCGTATTGGTGATAAAGTTCAATTAGTAGGAGACGATTTATTTGTAACTAATGTAACGCGTCTAGAAAGAGGAATCAATGAAGGAATTGGAAACTCTATTCTGATTAAAGTGAATCAAATCGGAACATTAACCGAAACGATTGCAGCGGTTAATATGGCGAAAAATGCAGGATATACTTCCGTGATGTCTCACCGTTCAGGAGAAACGGAAGATAGTACTATTGCAGATTTAGCAGTAGCATTAAACTGTGGACAAATTAAAACAGGTTCAGCTTCGCGTTCAGACCGTATGGCAAAATACAACCAATTGCTTCGTATTGAAGAAGAATTAGGTGATGTTGCTTATTATCCACAAGAAAAAGCATTTAAAATAAACTAATACCATTAGATTAATAAAAAAACCCAACTTATTGTGTTGGGTTTTTTTTTGCAAAAAAAATGAGTATTTATTATTTTTTTAATAGTATATTGTAGATTGAAATATAATTGTTTATAACAATATACCTTTATAGAAATTGTGTCGAAAATGTTGTGAATCAATGATTATTAATAGCTTTTAGCTATTGTATGTAAGCATAATATTTCCTATCTTTCCGACTGCAAAAAAACATTTTAAGTGTTTTTGATTATATAAATAAAAAGTAAAGAAAAATAAAAAATAACAATATGTCTAAAACAGCTTTTATAGAAGTTGATGGTCAGAGACACGAACTACCAGTATTAGTTGGTACTGAAAACGAAGTAGCAATTGATATCTTAAAATTACGTGCATTAACAGGGGCTATCACTTTAGATCCAGGATACAAAAATTCTGGTTCATGCCAAAGTGCGATTACTTTCTTAGATGGGGAACAAGGAATTTTAAGATATAGAGGCTATTCAATCGAGGACCTTGCTGCTAAATCTAACTTTTTAGAAGTTTCTTATTTGATTATTTTCGGAGAGTTACCTACACAAGAGCAATTAACTCAGTTTGAAAAAGATATTCGCAAATACTCTTTGGTAAACGAAGAAATGAAGAATATCATTGATGGTTTCCCGAAAACAGCACACCCAATGGGCGTTTTAGCTTCTTTGACTAGTGCATTAACGGCTTTTAATCCTAAAGTTGTCGATGCTGATTGTGAGAAGAGCTTATACGAAGCTGTTTGTAAAACAATGAGTAAGTTCTTAGTTATCGCAACTTGGACGTATAGAAAAGCAAAAGGATATCCATTAAATTACTACAACAATACAAAAAGCTATGTAGATAATTTCATGAACTTGATGTTTGCTTTGCCAACTGAACCATATGAAATCGACCCAATCATTAAAAATGCGGTTGATAAATTATTCATCCTACACGCAGATCACGAACAAAACTGTTCTACTGCAACTGTACGAATGGTAGGTTCTTCACATGCAGGTTTATTCGCGTCTATTTCAGCGGGTGTTTCTGCACTTTGGGGACCACTTCACGGTGGTGCTAACCAAGCCGTACTTGAAATGTTAGAAGCTATTCAAAATGACGGTGGTGATGTTGAAAAATACATCAACAAAGCAAAAGACAAAGATGATCCATTTAGATTAATGGGATTCGGTCACCGCGTTTACAAAAACTTCGATCCAAGAGCGCGTATCATTAAAAAAGCAGCTGATGAAGTGTTAGCTAAATTAGGAGTTGATGATCCTGTTTTAGATATCGCTAAACAATTAGAAGCAGCAGCATTAAAAGATCCGTACTTCGTAGATCGTCACTTATATCCAAACGTAGATTTCTACTCTGGAATTATCTATAGAGCATTGGGTATCCCAACAGAAATGTTTACCGTAATGTTTGCTATCGGTCGCTTACCAGGTTGGATCGCTCAGTGGAAAGAAATGAGAATTAACAAAGAACCAATCGGACGTCCACGTCAATTATACGTTGGAGAACCGTTGAGAGATTTCGTTCCAATGAATGAAAGAAAATAAGAGCAAAAAGGAGATGTTTATACATCTCCTTTTTTGTTTAAGCTATGTTTTGTCAAGGATTGACAAACTTCACAAAAAAAACAAACACATTAAAGGTTTTACTATATTTGTACAAAATGACAGTTTATGTTACAATTAAATGTAAAGAATGAAACCTCTCGCTTGCGGGCTGTGGTCCTAGGCACTGCCGTTAGTAATGGACCCACACCTACAATAGAAGAAGCCTACGATCCTAAATCGCTTGAGCACATCAAAGCAGGTACGTATCCTGTAGAAGCAGATATGATTAACGAAATGGAAGCGTTTAATCAAGTTTTTCAAAAATACGACGTACAGGTTTTTCGACCTGAAATTATTGAAGACTACAACCAGATTTTTACCCGAGATATCGGGTTCGTTATTGATAATAAATTTATCAAAGCCAATATACTTCCCGATCGCGATAGAGAACTAGCCGCTATTAACTACGTTTTAGACCAAATTAATCCAAACGATATTATATCCGCACCAGAGGAAATGCATTTCGAAGGCGGGGATGTAATGTTGTGGAATGATCACCTATTTATCGGTTCTTATAAACGACCAGATTACAGCAACTATATTACCGCTCGAACCAACGAACTGGGCGTTGCCTTTATTCGCGAATTATTTCCAAATAAGATAGTTAAGAGCTTTGATTTAGTCAAATCTAAAGTAGAACCTAGAGATAATGCACTTCACCTCGATTGTTGTTTTCAACCTGTAGGATTGGACAAAGCGATTATCTATAAAGGAGGATTCTATGACCAAAACGAATACAATTACTTGGTAGACATCTTTGGAGAAGAAAACCTATTCCAAATTACACGAGAAGAAATGTATCACATGAACTCCAACATATTCTCAATCGCACCTGACGTAGTAGTCTCTGAAAAGAACTTTACGCGATTGAATAATTGGTTGAGAAGTCACAATATAACAGTGGAAGAGATTCCGTATGCCGAAATTGCCAAGCAAGAAGGCTTATTGCGTTGTTCCACATTACCTTTAATACGAGATTAATTCGAATACTATGAAACAAATTACAAATAATATTCTGATGATTCGCCCGGTTGCTTTTCGTATGAATGAGCAAACAGCTGTGAACAATTACTACCAAAAGGTATTAGACAATTTAACACCTGCAACGGTGAATGCAAAAGCACAACAAGAATTTGATGCTTTTGTAGAAAAATTGCGTGGAGTAGGAGTGAATGTTACCGTTGTGGATGATACCCTAGATCCCGATACACCAGATAGTATTTTTCCTAATAACTGGATTTCTTTCCACGAATCAGGAGAAGTGGTTTTATATCCGATGTTTGCAGAAAACAGAAGATTGGAAAGACGAGAAGATATCTTGGATATATTAGAAGAACAAGGATTCGTAATCAACGATATTTGGGACTATACATCAGCAGAGGAAGATGATTTATTCTTGGAAGGAACAGGAAACTTGCTGTTAGATCGCACCAATGAAATTGCCTATTGTGCTTTATCTCCACGTGCAGATGAGGGATTAGTTATTGAGTTTTGTGAAGATTTCGAAATGAACCCCGTTATCTTTGAAGCGTTTCAAACTGTAAATGGCGAGCGCAAAAACATTTACCACACTAATGTGATGATGTGTCTAGGTGATACATTTGCCGTGATTTGTGCGGATACCATAGACGATAAACAAGAGCGAAAAATCGTTTTAAATCACCTAAAACAATCGGGTAAAGAAGTAGTGTTGATTACCGAAGAGCAAGTGAATAATTTTGCAGGAAATATGTTGCAAATTCTAGGAGCTAACGAAGAAAAATACTTAATCATGTCTACCCAAGCTTATAACAGCTTGACTGATGCACAGATTAAAACTCTAGAAAAGCATTCAAAAATACTACACAGTAGCTTAGATACTATCGAAGCATGTGGTGGGGGAAGTGCACGCTGCATGATGGCAGAAGTGTTTTTACCTAAAAACTAGTAGTTATACGTATAGATCAAAAAGCGAAGTAGTTAACTTCGCTTTTTTTATGAAAAATATATTATTTAAATTGATTTTAAATAATATATTTTATTTATCTTTGCAATTAAGAATCTATCTAAATAAAAGACATTACATATAAATGAAACGTTCACTACTGCTTGCAACAGGGACCTTACTTACGTTGAGTTCTTCCGTAGTTGCTCAAACGAATGATACGATCAAAGAACCAGAGCGAAAATTGGAAGAAATTGTGATTTCTGGTCAATATAATCCTCAATCGATCAACAAAGCTGTCAACAACGTAACTGTTATCAATAGACAACGCATTGAAAATTTAGGAGCGGTTACTTTAGCAGATGCTTTGAATCAAGTAATGAATATTTCAATTCTTCCCAATGCAGGGACGGGCCGTTCAACAGTAAAAATGTTTGGTCTAGACGCTCAGTATTTTACCATCTTAATTGATAACGTACCCATGATCTCAGACGAGGGATTCGGGAACAATACCGACCTAACCCAAATTAACCTTGATGATATCGAACAAATCGAAATTGTTGAGGGAGCCATGGGAGTTGACTATGGGGCCAATGCAGTAACGGGAATCATTAATATTATCACAAAAAAGAACAATATCAACGATTGGAATGTCAACTTGTTTGTACAAGAGGAATCCGTTGGAAACGAATATGACTGGAAGAATAAAGGAAAGCATGTTCAAGGAATTACCATGGGACACAACATCAATGATAATTTATATGCCAGTTTATCTTATATCCACAGTGATTTTAAAGGATGGTATGACGACCGAAAAGGATTTACCTACTTTGGAGATGAAGATAAAAGGGGGCATGAATGGTTGCCAAAAAATCAAAATAACGTCAAAGGGTTTTTGAATTACCACAAGAATTCGTATCGCGTATATTATAAATTCGAGTTCTTCGATGAGCGTATGAAAGATTATGCGAAGCTGTTTAGCATTAACGAAGATCCTATTTTCGAAACAATCAATCCTGTAGCAATGGATCGTATTCTCAATACAAAACGTTGGTCTAATGTATTAAATACGTCTGGTAAATTAGAGGATTTATTTCGTTTTGATTTATCGTTCTCATATCAAAAACAAGAGCGAGAAACAGATAAGTACAGATATCGCATTATGTACGACGAAAAATACGATCGCAGTTCATTTAAAAGTGAAAGTAGAGAGGTGTTCTTTTCTCGCGGTACGTTTAGCGAGTTTGTAAACCTCGAAAAGGCAAAGTTTCAAGTAGGATATGAAGTAGCGTATACCAACGGATATTCTGCTATGTCAGAACAGTTAGCAGAAAATCCACAGAAAAAAGCATTGGGAAGTTATGACTTTTACGCTTCTTCTGAAATCAATGTTTTGCCGCGATTAATGGTACGCCCGGGGTATCGCTTGATGACATCTAATACCTTTGACAGTCAACACGCGTTGAGCTTAGTGTTGAAATACGTACTACCAGGTGATTACGAAGTTAGAGGAACTATTGGAACTTCCCCTCGTTTGCCGAATTACGAAGAATTATATACCTATTTCGTCGATGTGAATCACGATTTACAAGGAAATGAAAATTTGAATCCTGAAAAGGGAAAAACGGCGTTCTTAAACGTTAAAAAAACCTTTGCTTTAGGAGATAATATCGAAGTAAGCAATAGTTTAACTGGACGCTATTTACAAGTTTCAGACAAAATTGATTTAATCGAATTAGTAAATCCAGACGGATTGAAATTTGTTTACGAAAATACAGATCTATACCGCAATATTGGGGTGACGTTTTTAAGCCAGTTAAGTTGGAATTCGTTCGACTTTGGTCTTGGTTTTACTATGTCTGGAGTATCTCAAGAAATTTATCAAGCACCAAAGGGAACCGATAAATTCTTGTATACACCAGAGGTGACCGCTAATGTCAATTACCGCTTGCCAAAAACAGGAACAAATTTTTCTTTATACTATAAATTCAATGGAGAAGAAGAGCGTTTCAAAAAAGGTTCAGATGAATTTGGAGAGTACTACGTAAAAGGGAAACAAGAAAGTTATTCTTGGTTAGACATTACAGTTAGACAACCGTTCTTTAAAAATATGTTGCACGCAACTGTTGGAGTGAGAAACTTATTTGACATTAAAGACATCCGTTCAACTACAAGTGGAGGAACAGGACATTCAGCTGGGGCTACTTCAAATCCAATTGGATATGGAACCAGTGTCTTTATTAAATTACAATATAAATTAGGCTTTTAATTATGAAGAATTTTAGATTAGGAAAACTTGTTATTGCAATTGTTGCACTCGTTTTTTTCAGTTCATGTGAGAAAGATTCTAATAATGGAAATAATGATGTCCGCGATTTTATTGTTGCTTTTGACGATCCCTCTATTCCATATAGAGAAATTGAAACTACAAGAGAGGTTGAACTTGTTTTTTCTGAAATTGCACAAGGGGATGGAAGCATTGAAATTCAGATAATCCCAAGTAAAGCAATTTATGGGGTAGATTTCTCAACGCAACCTGCCGCAGCCGGAGATAAATTAATTGTGCCTATCGTAAAGGGAACCAAGAGTTCGACTTTTACGTTTGAAAATTTAATTTTCCCGTATGATCGAATGGATAAAACGATACAGTTTAATATTGCCAAAGTGAATTATGAGGCTAAAACGCCAAAAATTCAAGGGTACAATGTTATGATGATTAGTTTTGATACTTCTTTGGGTGGAATTTTAACACCAAATGTAGGTGGTCCAACCCAACCCAATCAAGTCTATGTCGATTTAGGAGGAAAAGCCATGTATGAAGTGAAGCGTACCTCTTGGGATTTAGCCTTTGACAGTGGAAGTGAGTTCAGAGTTCGTCTAAACGGATCAGTGTATATGGCTGCTGGAATTATAAAAGGAGCTAAAAATATTGATGAAGTTCGTGAAGATGCTACCATCCAAACAATGAAAGGACTGGTTAAAATCGGAACTTTTGACCCGGCTAACTTAGAGTATATTGACGATCCTTCTGGAGATCCTGATATTACTGCAATTCACCGTATATCCGATGTCGATGCAGATAATAAAATCTATTTAGTCAATTTAGGATTTGAACCAGGAACAGGAAATGTTGAGCCAGGTTCAGTAGAAGTAACAGGAAAAGAACGCGGTTGGAAAAAATTGCGCATCCTAAAACGTCAAGGAGGCTACCTATTGCAATACGCAGACTTAAATGAAAGCACACACAAAGAGGTACTCATTCCTAAAACACCTGGTTTTAACTTTACGTTCTTTAGCTTTAATAGCAATGGAATCGTATCCGTTGAACCGAGTAAAACAAAATGGGATCTTAACTTTACTGTATTTACAAATAAAGTAGATCAAGCCGGTGACCCAAAAGGATCTTATGGATACTCAGATTTTATCTTGCAAAATAGATATGGCGGAGTAAAAGCATACAAAGTTGAAATTCCAAAAGGCGATAAGACCTTTTTCAAGGCGTACAATCTACAAAGCGTTGAAGAAAGTAAATTGTCTGAAGACTTTTCTACTATTGGTGGAACATGGAGAGAGGTCGCAAATGCTAAAATTTTGTACAAAGACGTTTTCTACGTAATCAAAGACGCCAAAGGAAATTATTATAAAATGAGAATGTTAGATTTCTTCAATGCAGCAGGAGACCGCGGATATCCGAAGTTCGAATACGCCTTGTTGAGATAAAAAATATAGAAGATTATATAGAGATTAGTTGTCGCACTCTATATGTTGAATTCAATCGAATGGCAAATAGCTTTTTGTATTTGTTCTTTATTGAGTTGTTAGTTTATTTTTGTTAGGAAAACCCCGAAATCGCATTTCGGGGTTTTTCGTTTGTACTTTTTTAGCTAAGGAAATGAAAATAAACGAATAGAATATTATGTGGACTCATTCTAAATAGCTATCTTTGAACAAAATTAAAAGGAATGAGTAATTTAGATTTAAATGAGGTGGCAAATCAGCTGCGATGTCCGTCAGGAGAAGCAGGAGAGGAGTTGGCGGAAGTAATGTTTAAATCAAATAGCAATATGATTTACAAAACAGTAGACCGTTTGCAACTTTATCAGAGCGAAACTGTTTTAGAAATTGGATTCGGAAGCGGAAAACACTTGCCTTATATTTTTTCTATAGCCAAAGATATTCACTATTCGGGGATTGAAATTTCAGCGCTTATGTTGGATATGGCAATTAAGGTAAAAGAGTCTTTGCCGCAGGAACAAATTGACTTGACACTGGCACAAGAAGAAAACATCCTTCCCTATCCTGATAAAGTTTTTAATCATTGTTTTTCAGTCAATACAGTTTATTTTTGGAATGATCCAGTCAAGTATTTCACCGAGATTTATCGCGTATTGAAACCAGGTGGGAGTATCGCTTTGTCTTATATTAGAGAAGATTTTGCGCAGCAGCAACCGTTTGCCAATGAAGATATTTTTCATTTTTACAGGACAGAATGGTTGATTCGCATTATGACCAATATAGGATATAGCCATGTTGAGCGTTGGCAATACATCGAGAATACCCTGGATAAATTAGGAAATAAAGTGATTCGCCCCTTTGTTGTACTAAGAGGCAAAAAATAACAAGAGAGAAGAAAACGAATTGTTCTTGTTTTAAAAGAATGCGTTTGTGAATTTTGTAAACGCATGGAGATTATTTAACTTCGCATCGATATTACCCAAAGGAGATTTGATACAATCTCCTTTATTTATTCATAGACAACACACAAGAAAAATGGAATTATTACGTCAGCGTATTCTTCAAGATGGACGATGTTTTGAAGGAGGAATTTTAAAAGTAGATAGCTTTATCAATCATCAAATGGATCCAGTTTTAATGAAATCCATTGGCGTAGAGTTTGTACGCCGATTTGCAGCTACTAATGTCAATAAGATTATGACTATTGAAGCTAGTGGAATTGCACCTGCAATTATGACGGGCTATTTGCTCAATCTTCCCGTGGTCTTCGCAAAGAAAAAGAAGCCATCTACGATGGAAAATATGTTGCACACACAGATCCACTCGTTCACAAAAGACAGAACTTATGATGTCGTGATCAGTAATGATTTCCTAACCCCTGAAGATAATGTACTATTTGTTGATGATTTCTTGGCCTATGGAAATGCTGCAGTAGGAGTATTAGATCTTATTGAGCAATCAGGTGCTACTTTGGTTGGGATGGGATTCATCATTGAAAAAGCCTTCCAACAAGGTCGAACGCTACTAGAAGAAAAAGGAGTTCGCGTGGAGTCTTTAGCCATCATCGACGATTTGTCAAACTGTACAATTACCATCCGATAAAATAGTATACCCATTCCAATGTGAATGGGTTTTTTAGTTAGAGGTGTTCCAGGGACGACCTGAATATGTTAAACTATTTCTATAGGGTTAGCGTTTCTTTTTTATAAGTATTACCTTAATAGCTTGCAATAATTTTTTACAAGAGTAAGTAGTATGAAAAAAAATATACCCTTTTCTTTCCTAGATTTAGCTGTCATAGGGGCAGATAAATCGACGAAAGAGACGTTAAACAACGTATTAGCGACTGCACAACATGCTGAAAAGCTGAACTATCAACGTTTTTGGTTAGCCGAACACCACAATATGCCTCATATTGCAAGTTCAGCTACTGCTGTTTTAATTGGATATGTCGCCGGTGGAACAGAAAAAATACGCGTAGGCTCTGGCGGAATTATGTTGCCTAACCACCCTCCTTTAGTGATTGCGGAACAATTCGGAACATTAGAATCTTTATATCCCAATCGGATTGATTTGGGATTGGGAAGAGCACCAGGTACAGATCAAGTAACTGCAATGGCTTTGAGGAGAAATGATACGATGAGCGCGAATTTCTTTCCGCAGCAAATACAAGAATTAAAAACCTTTCTTAGTTCCTCTAATGCAACCGCAAAAGTAAGAGCTTTCCCAGGGGAAGGATTGGATATCCCCTTTTGGATTTTGGGCTCGAGTACAGATAGCGCTTATTTGGCCGCGGAGTTGGGATTACCTTATGCTTTTGCTAGCCATTTTGCTCCTGATCAAATTCAGATGGCAGGAAAAATATATCGAAATAATTTCAAAGCGTCTGCTCAATTAGACGAACCCTACTTCATGCCTTGTGTCAATGCAATACTGGCAGATTCTACCCATGAAGCCGAACGATTAGCCACCTCATTTTACCGCATGTTTTTGGGAATTATTCGAAATGACAGAAAACCATTGCAACCACCTATCGAATCGATGCAAGGAATCTGGACCGTACAAGAAGAAGCTGCTGTTTACAATATGACGGCTTGTTCTTTTATCGGTACGAAAGAGGAGCTGTTGCCTGAACTCAATCGCTTTTGTGAAGTGCTGGAAGTAGATGAATTGATGATCACCACACCAATCTATGATTACGACAAGCGCAAGTACAGCATGCAATTATTTGCTGAAGTGATGAACGATTTGGCGCGTAATTAATTTTCTGTGTATTTTTGTTTTCTAAATTCAAATAGTATGATAAAGAGAATAGGGAGTATGTTACTTCTATTAATTCTACTAACCGCTTGTAGCAATAAAAGTTCCTATACTGAAATGGGGTATCCAGGTAAATTTAGTATTGATGCACCTTCAACAATGCAGAAGACTAAACACCTGAATAGTGCAGCGAGTTTTCAGTTGCAAAATGCCAATGAAGAATTGTATTTTATTGTGCTTAATGAAAACAAAGCAGCAATTAAAGCGATGTTTGAGGAAGCCGAGACAAATGTAGAAGGCGATGAAAAAGCATTTGACTTGTTTGCTCAAGGAACGTTGGATCTTTTGACTTCAACTTTAACGAATATTGAACCAAATAAACTCGTATTTACAGCTAACACAATTCATGGGTTAAAAGGGAAACGTGTTGATTTTACAGCTACTGTTTCTGGTTTAGACGTTTATTATACTTTTGCTGCCTTTGAGGGAAAAGACGATTACTATCAAGTATTGACTTGGACATTAAAGAAAAGAAAAGAGGAGAATAAAGAAAAAATGGAGCGAATGATTACTAGTTTCAAAGAAGTGAATGAATAAAAAAAGGTCAGCGTACACAACGCTGACCTTTTTTTGTGGATTAGATTTTTGCATCTAATTTATTGTCTTTTTTGAATGTGTTTTGTTGATCAAACCCTTTCATCTTTAAATAAGCATCAATGGTTGCGTCTTTTCCTCTAAATTCGCGGTACATTTCATCTGAGGGTTTTGTATTTCCTTTGGATAAAATTTTCGCTCTAAAGATTTCTCCATTTTCACGGGTCATTCCTCCATTTTCTATGAGCCATTGGAATGCATCATTGTCTAGTGTTTCTGCCCAAGTGTACGAATAGTACCCTGCTGCATACCCACCGCCAAATACATGGTTGAAGAAAGAAGAGCGATATCTCGGTGGTACAGTCGCTAAATCAATACCGTATTTTGCTAAGGCTTCTTTTTCGAATGTAGCGACATCTTTAATCGCTGTCGTCGAAGAAATCGTGTGCCATTCCATATCTAATAAAGAGGCACTTAAAATTTCAGTTAAACCATAGCCAATATTAAAGTTTTGTGCTGCTTTCATTTTTTCGATTAAACTAGCAGGTATTACCTCACCTGTTTCATAGTGTTTTGCATAGTTGGTCAATACTTCAGGTAAAAAGGCAAAATGCTCGTGAAACTGAGAAGGCAATTCTACGAAGTCGCGGGAAACACTTGTTCCTGCCAAAGTAGGATAAGTTACATCAGAGAAGAATCCGTGTAATCCATGTCCGAACTCATGGAACATAGTAATTACTTCATCAGGTGATAATAGTGTTGGTTGACCCGCTGCTGGCTTTTGGTAATTGCACACATTGTATACGACAGGCGCTTGGTTTAATAACTTGGATTGGGTAACTAGATTGCCCATCCAAGCACCTCCGCGTTTTGATTCACGTGCGTAAAAGTCAACGTAAAATAAACCAATCGGGCTTTTGTCTTCGTTGAAAATTTCAAATACGCGAACATCTTCCTGCCATACAGGGATGTCTTTGCGCTCCTCGAAGGTAATACCATATAGTTTTTGTGCCATATAGAAAACGCCTTTTTCTAATACAGCATTCATTTCAAAATACGGTTTTACATCATTTAGGTTCAACGCGTATTTTTGTTCTCTGATTTTTTCTGCATAATAATCCCAATCAGCAGCAGTTAAAGTAAAAGGATCGGCCTCTTGATTAATAAGGTCTTGAATTTCCTTTGCTTCTTGTGTCGCAGCACCTACTGCATAAGGACTTAATTGGTCCATTAATTTTTTAGCTTGTTCGGGTTTATTGGCCATACTTCCTTGTAAACTCCACTCAGCATAGTTTTTATAACCTAATAATTCTGCTTTTTCAGCTCTTTTCTTCGCAATCGCTAGTAATGTTGCTCTTGTATCGTTATCATCACCTTGTTCTGTGCGACTCCAACCTGCTTCAAATAATTTTTGGCGCGATTCTTTTTTGTTTAAAGTAGCAGCAATCGGTTGTTGTGTAGTATTGTTTAAAGGGATAGCATAAGTTCCATCTGCTTGTTTGAAGGCTTCCATTTCAGAAGACGAAAGTCCGTCCAACTCATCTTGTGTAAAAACTACGCTTCCTGCTTTTGTTGCAGCTAGGAGCTGATCGCCAAAGGTAGTTGTTAACGTAGCCAATTCTTGATTGATAGCTTTTAGCGTTTCCTTCTGTTCAGATTTTAAATTTGCCCCTGAACGTACGAATTCCTGATAGTATACCTCTAATAAACGTGTTTGTTCATTCGTTAAACCCAGCGATGCTTGCTGATCATGAAGCTGTTTTACTTTTTGAAAAAGAGCATCATTTAGGTAGATCCCATCGCGGTGGGCAGCAAATTTAGGAGATAGCTCTTGGTTAATGGCTTTAATCTCATCATTTGTATGGGCTCCAACCAATATATGGAAGACAGCACTTACGCGATCCAATAAAGCACTTGACTTTTCTAACTCAACTAAAGTGTTTTCAAAAGTTGGCGCTTCTGTGTTGGCTGTGATTTTATCGATCGCTTCTACCTGGCGACGCATTCCTTCTAAAATAGCCGGTTTGAAATCTTTGTTTTTTATCTTTTCAAAGTCTGCTGTTTGATAAGGTAACGTACTTTCTGTATAAAAGGAATTATTTTCATCCCAATTTGTAGCTGCTTCCATTTGATCCGGATTTTGTTTGCATGAGACACTAAATAAAGAAACACCCGTTAAGGTTCCAAGAATTGCTTTTTTCACATACATAATATTTAATGTTTAAAATAGATGAAACCAAAGATAGACATATATTATTAGGTTGGTCTTTTTTGTTGTTTGGCTTTTATCTCACTTAGTTCATATTTTGTTTTGGTGTTCGATGAATATATCTCACCTAGATTATATTTGTTTTGGTGTTCGATGAATCTACACTTCGTTACGATTTTCGATTTGTTTTTTGCACGGTTTGTTCTTTGCACGGTTTGTTCTTTGCACGGTTTGTTCTTTGCACGGTTTGTTCTTTGCGCGGTTTATCTCACTTAGATTATATTTGTTTTGGTGTTCGATGAATCTACGATTTGTTCTTTGCGCGGTTTATCTCACCTGGTTTATATTGGTTTTGGTGTTCGATGAATATATCTCACCTAGTCTATATTGGTTTTGGTATTCGATGAATCTTCACTTCGTTACGATTTTCGCTACGCTACGATTTGCACGGTTTGTTTAGTTTCTTCTTTTGTAAGATAATTGTACTTTACAACGAGCATCGAACGAAGAACGAAGAGCAACGAGCAACCTACAAAAAAAACTTTTCGATCTAACGTGCGTTATAGTAATGAGTTGTGAATAAAAGTGGAATTTCACTGAAAAAAAAGCA
>NZ_JACAKI010000008.1:86121-138862 GCF_030326445.1 Myroides sp. DF42-4-2 | reverse complement strand
TAAATTCTTCATCAAATCTGAACATAATAAGAATTATTTGTCGAATTTAGAGGTGTCCTAAAATAGGGAAGCCTACAATTTAACAATAAGAAATGCCCAAGTTAAATCTACATTAGACTTAATGAAGATTGTTTCGACTTATGGTGAATTTGTAACTTTAGACTTTTCTTAATATATAAACTATGGAAGAAACATTATTTAATGTTGATGGAACTCCGCAAGCATATATTGTCCACAATGATGATAAAACTATTTATCTTTGGAATGGAACTCCTGTTGCATACTTATCAGATAATTCCACTATTTATGGCTTCAATGGAAAACATTTAGGTTGGTATGAAGATGGTATTGTAAGAAATTTAAATGGTAAAAAAAATGGTTTTAATAAGAAGTCGTTACCAGTATATGCAAAATATGAACCTTTTAAATCTTACAAGAAATATAAACCTTACAAATCTTATAAACAATATTCCAAATATAAACCTTACTACAAAATAAGTAAAAGTGATATTAGCTTAGAATTCTTTTTAAATCAAGGTAAAAAATAATAAGCATCAGTTGACATGGTTTTTCAAAATGATTGAAGTTTAATTTTATACCTTACAAAAGCCAATTACACTGACTTCTGTCCTAAATTTCGCTTCAATCTCCATCACTAAATTCATCCCAACCTTAAAATGTTAGGTGTATTATTAACCAATTAAACACATAATATTAATGTCATTTACAAAAATTACTTTCAATCAAATTTTAGAAGCTCAGAATAAAATTCATACAAACACATTAGAGGAAAATGATTTAACTGATGTTTTAAATTTGATAAATTCAACATTATACATACAAGAAAAAATAATATTCGAGAATGAAGAATTGAAACCATTAATGAATGAAATTGTTTCAGATGTTATTTCTGTAATATCTACAGCTATGCAAGGGCATTATAGGCTTGCGGCTTCAGGTCTTCGAAATATTTTAGAAATTTCTTGTAGTACAATATTTTATAAAGATCATCCAATAGAATATAAATTATATAAAGATTTTGATTTTAAAGCTGATAAATATGTGTCTACACTTATTAACGAATATCATTTTTTTAAAACCAAGTACATTAAGACATTTTATCAAGAAATAACAACAAAAGAAAAAGAAACTGATTCATGTAGTATATATTTAAATAAAACTTATGCGAAATTATGTGATATTGTTCATGGTAGATATTTAACTTTAACAAGAATTAATGAGTTGAAAATTGAATACGACCACGCGTTATTTTCAAAATTTAAAACTATATTAGAATATACCTTAGGAGCTTTTTTTCTAATGTATGTATTAAGATTTAATGACTTTTCTAACTCGGAAATTATAAAAATTGTAAAAAAAACAAAAGCACTTAAAAATGACTGATTCATTAGGTAATTACATATTAGATAGAACTGAGAGTTTAGATGACACTTTAATTAATAAATATTTTGTAGACAGGGATAATTCAAAAATTGCAAGGCTTTTAGATACTGAACAATATTTACTTGAAGGAAGTAGAGGTGTAGGTAAAACTATGTTGATGAAAGCATCAATGATTAAATCACAAAATGATTTTGGAAAAAACTCAATTTTACCTGTATGGGTAAGTTTTGAAGAATCTATACGTATTGAAAGAATATCAATACTAACAAAGTCAATTGATCCTTTTTTACAATGGACAATGGGAAAAATATTGTATGAAACTTTAAATAAATTAATTCAAATAAAACCAAAAACAATTGATGAGTTGAATAGAAAACTCTCAGCAATTTTTGATATTCCTATTTCAGATAATTTTGATAAATATATTTCAATTCTGAACAATTATATTAATATTCTTGAAAAAGGAGATATAGAAAGTAATGTGTTATTAAGTAAGCATTCCCCATCAGAGGAACTTTCAAGAATTTTAGATAATCCACAATCATTTAAGGATTTTTTATTAGAAATAATTGATGATTATAATTTAACAAGAATCATTTTTTTATTTGATGAAGCAGCACATGTATTTTCTTATTCACAACAAGAAAAGTTTTTTACATTTTTCAAAACATTAAGAGATCCTAAAATTGCTTGTAAAGCTGCTGTTTATCCTGGTATAACTAATTATGGAAAATATTTTGAAAGAGGTCAAGATGCAAAAGAGTTAAAAGTTCAATGGTCTCCTTTAGATGACAACGATGTAAAATATATTGAGAATATTATAAAAATTCGTTTGAAAGAATATGATAATAATTACTGGAACAAATTGAATTCAAATCAAGATGTTTTAAGAACATTATGTGTTTGTAGTAATGGTAATCCTAGGTTCGCTTTTCACATTGTAGATGAATTAGAAAATAACAAGGCATTTAAAGGTAACTCTGTTTCTTCTCAAATTTTAATTAATTCTGTTCGAAGTGTTTTTAATACTAAATGGAAAGAATTTGAAACATTAAAACATAGATTAGTGAAATTCGAAAAATATATAGTAGAAGCAGAAACATTTATTAAACAAACAATATTACCAAATTTAAGATTGTGGAATGATAAACAAAGAAAAAATAAGTCTAAACTATCCATTGGATTTTATATAACAACAGATGCATTTGATAAATTAGAAAAAGTTTTTTCTGTCCTATCATATTCTAATATAATAAATATTGATTATAGCAAAAAAAGTGTTGGTCATCATAAGCATTCTTACTACGTGACAATTAATCCTAGTCTTCTGTTTACAGACCTAATTATTAAAGATATTAGTGAATTGAAAAACACCTCAATTGCAATTGAGAATAATCAATCATATTCAGAATCCACTTCTAGTATAAAAGAACTTATATCAAATATAAGTGATGTTATTTATATTGAATGCTCTAACACTAATTGCGATTTTAAAACAAAAGATGATACCTTCAAATTTTGTCCAAAATGTGGAAACAAGATAGAAATTAAAGAAGAGGAATCTTTATACAAGATTTTACGAAGTCACAGTATTGATAATCTAAAAATTTCAAAAAACATAGCTAATCGTTTAAAAACTAAATTTAAAAATATTGGTGAAATTTATGATGCTGGGTTAGATGATATAAGAATGACATATATACAAGATGTAAGAATTGTAATTATTAAAAACGCGGCTCTTGAATATATGGCGGGATAGTACTGTATAAAATATAAATTGTGTAGAAAATAAGTTTTCCTAAAAATAATTATATTAATATGCTATATAGGAAAATTATTTATTTTAAGAAGTAAAAAGTATTACCTTTAAAAAGAATCTAAAAAACGACTCCAATCATAGTATAAAACTTTCCGAATAAGGTGCTCACCCCAATTCCAAAAAGTGAACATCCCTATTTATAAAGCATACGGCATAAAAGAGGCTAACCCTCTTTCTCCCCAAAGAAAACCGATAACTTTCGTTATCGGTTTTTTTTATCTCCCCTAGTTGGAAATTGAAATCCCTAAACTACTTTGGCAAAGAAAAACTTCCTAAAGAAGTTCCCCCCATAGGGTCTTACTCCCGCTACGACAAATAGGAAATAATATTTTATTATTAATTTTTAATATGTAAATTTAGGGTTAAATAATTGATTTTTTTATTGATTTGGATGCATTTACATCCTAATTCATATCTTCTATTATATAATCGAAACGAACCTTAAAACTAGCTACACTATGCGTAAACAATTCGTTATTTTTTCGACCTTACTTTTGATTGCACTGCTTCTACTCGCTGTATTTTTAAATAAAAACTGGAGTATTTTCTTCGTCATTACACTCTTTTTTGTAGGTATGGGGTATCAAGACATGTATCAAAAGAAGCATACACTGAGACGGATATACCCTCTTTTTGGTCGACTTCGCTATGTAATGGAAGAACTTCGTCCCAAAATGTATCAATACTTTATTGAATCAGACACGGACGGTAAGCCAATCAGCCGTATTGACCGCGCCACTATATATCAACGCGCAAAAAAAGAATTGGAAACGATTCCCTTTGGCACTCAATTAGACGTTTATGCTGAAGGATATGAATGGATGTGTCATTCGATCGCCCCCAAAGCATTTGATACCTTAGACCACAATCCTCGGGTACTCTTTGGCAACAAAGATTGTAAACAGCCCTATTCTGCTAGCATCCTCAATATTTCAGCCATGAGTTTTGGTTCCTTAAGTGCACAGGCGGTGGAAGCTATGAATGGCGGTGCAAAATTGGGGAATTTTGCCCATAATACAGGAGAAGGGGGAATAAGCCCCTATCACTTAAAAAATGGAGGGGATTTAATTTGGCAAATTGGTACGGGATACTTTGGTTGTAGAGATGAACACGGCGCTTTTGATCCTCAATTATTTGCGGAGAAAGCGAAATTGCCAAGCATTAAGATGATTGAATTGAAAATTTCACAAGGCGCCAAACCTGGGCACGGTGGAATACTTCCTGCCTCAAAAAACACCGTGGAAATCGCTCAAATCAGACACGTAAAACCACATACGATTGTTGCTTCTCCTCCATATCACTCTGCTTTTAATTCACCGTTGGAATTAGTCGAGTTTATTGGAAAATTAAGAGCGCTTTCGGAAGGTAAACCTATAGGATTTAAACTGTGTATCGGCCATAAAGCTGAATTTATATCCATTTGTAAGGCAATGGTTCACTTGGATACGTATCCTGATTTTATTACCGTAGATGGTGGTGAAGGCGGAACAGGGGCTGCTCCTCAGGAGTTTTCTAACTATATGGGTGCTCCTATGTTAGATGGATTGGCCTTTGTGCACAATATATTAACTGGAATGGGAATTCGTCAACACATCAAACTAATCGCCTCTGGAAAAGTAACTTCTTCTTTTCATATTGCCCGAGCCATGGCTTTGGGTGCTGATACTTGTAATGCCGCTCGAGCGATGATGATTGCCGTGGGTTGTATTCAAGCGCTTCTGTGTAATACCAACCGATGCCCAACGGGTATCGCAACCCAAGATCCTAAGCTTACTATAGGCTTGGATATTGCAGACAAAAAAATACGAATGGCTAATTACCATAAAGGAACAATTGAGAGCTTTGTGGAACTATTAGGTGCCTCTGGATTAGATGATATGAAAAACATTACGCGCAGCCATATTTATAGACGGGTGGCTTTGAACGATATGTTGACCTATGAAGAGATATTCCCTTCTGTAGAGGTTGGTGCTTTGCTGCTAGGAAAAATTCCCGATCGATACAAACAAGACTTTGATCGCGCCAATATGAATCAATGGGGGATTACTCATGCAAAGCAAGCGTAATTTCAAGCGTAATTTATTAATAGAACTACTTGAATTGGGGAGTTATCTTTACCTCCCCCATTCGCTACTTTATCCACTTGGAGTAGACAACGGAACAAGTATTCGTACATGGGATTGGAGCGCATCAACTCCATCCTCTACTCTTAACTTGTTGTCTACTGCATCATCCAATACACTTCTTCGTCTATAGATGAAAGCTGGGGGCTACTTTTTACAGGGGCTACCCTTGTCAATCGACAGGATTATTGTTTATTTTTTTTAAAAAAAACAAGCTGTTTTATTCCTTTTTATTTATATTTGACCCAGCAGTTTTAAGAAAAATACAACGTATCTCGATTTTTCTACAAAACCTTGTTGTATAGAGGCAAACCTTGTTTGATATCGCCTTTGGGGTGACTATACAAAATCAACGGCACGCCCTTACAAAGTCTCCAAAACAAAAATAATACCGTCTCCCTTAGCAGTTTTCTATACCAGAGAAGTCAAACTCATTTGGCTTTGGTCATAAGCAATTGTAGTAGATGTCTCTCCTACTAAAATGTTGGTGTATATGCAGCCTGCGCCTTTTCCGTTGACTGTTTTATTGCAATCAGCGCGATCTTATTGATCCATATACAACCTGATCGTGGTTGTATTGTATATTTTAATTTTTGTCTCCCCAACATAAAGCTAAAAAATACAACCAAATGAAAAACAATATTCAATTTATTACCTTGCTCTTTGCAAGCTTCTTTTCTTTCCTATCGTTTAGTCCGCTTAGTTATGGACAAGAAAACTTAGTCCTCAATCCGAGTTTTGAGGATGTAATTTTAGACAGTTTATCCTGTACCTTATATTCCTCGAGTGAGCGTTTTAATGCGGCTATAAAGCATTGGAGAAACCCGACAAACTCTACATCAGACATCCACCACATGAGTTTAAATCACAACTGTTCCATGTATCCGCTTGAGTCTTTTAACCCTGCGCAATTCCTACCGAGAACTGGAGATGCAATGGTGGGACTCGTTTTATACACCGAGGAAATGCCTGATAGAGACCCTCCCCTAGAATACAAAGAGTACGTGCAGGGTGAACTAAAGGAACCTATGATTCAAGGGGCCACCTATCTCGTTCAGTTTTATGCCGCAGTGGGTAATAGATGTAAATACTTCTCAAACAATATAGGAATTGCCTTTTTAGAACAACCCTATTATCAAGCTACACAAAGCAAGGTCAACCTATCTCCAGACTTCAACTTTAACGAAGTCTTGAGGGTTAATGAAGAGGAAAAGTGGACGCTATTGGAATTTGAATATACAGCTCCAACTTCTGGTATCAAATATTTTATTCTGGGTAACTTTTTTGGCACAAAGGATACCACCTACGAAACTCGAGATATTTCAACGCTTCATACTGATGCTTACTACGTCTTCGACGATTTCTCCATCATAAACTTAACGCCCTCTTTTGATCCCCTAGGTCCTTATTGTAGCAATACCGATTTCACACTACCCGACACCTCCAAAGAAGGATACACTGGTACGTGGTCTCCCCAAGTCAACAATCAACAAACAACGACCTATACTTTTACACCTCAAGATCCTAGATTTAAACCAACAACAATGACAGTTGAAATTATCCCTCCTACCGTAGAACTTCAATTTGATATGGAAACCTCTGTTTGCAAAGGATCTGACTTTTCTTTACCATCCATGTCCACAGACGGAGTGGAAGGCACGTGGACACCTGCGATCAATACACAAGAAACAACGACCTATACGTTTCATCCAACGATAGAAAACCCTTGTTTAAAGCCTTATTCGGTAGAAATAAAGGTGCTTCCATTAGTGGATATTGCCTTAGACTACTACTGTAAGGATAACCAATTGGTCATAGAGGCGTTTTCATTTTCTGAAGACCAACAGCTGACATACACCTGGTACATCAACGACCAGCTCATAGATGATAGCGCTGCTACCCTTGGACTTTCCTCCTATGCTAATTTACTGCATCCGAAGACTACGCATATTGAAGTGGTTGCATTAGATGAAAATGGTTGTTATTCGACCGCCAGTATTGAATTCGAAGATATTCAAGACTTTTGTTTTATTCCCAAGGGGATTTCTCCTAACGGTGATGGGAAAAATGACTTTTTTGATATTCACACCTTTGGTGAGGTTGACATTCAGATTTATAATCGACATGGGCGAAAAGTATACGAGAATAACCACTATACCAATCAGTGGGCGGGACAGTCAAATAGTGGAACTATACTGCCTTCGGCAACGTATTTTTATCAATTTATCACCTCACATGGGGAACACTATAGCGGATGGGTGGAGTTGACGCACTAAGCGCGCGTTTCACTCCTTCTTTTCAGCGGAGTTAACAGCGTTTTGGTTATTCCTTTTAGCATACATATTACCACCAAAAATTGTGGCATTTGTATCTCTAGTTAGGAATAGTCATTTCCATCTATATAAGGAATATATTCATCCGAAAGACAAAGGGGAAAGGCAAGTGATACGCTTTCCATGTATTGCTTATCTCCTATCCCCTCTCTTTTTTTATGTTCAACTAGGAGGCTATCCTTATTTATTCCTAATTTTGTAGTTCTATACTTCTAAATTCACCCCTAATGAGTAGAAATACCCCAGCGAATCGCAAAATAGTCAAAGATAAAATTGCCAAAAAGAAGCAAAAAGAACAAGAGGCAGTAGCCAAACGCAAGGCGCTTCTCAAGGAAATTAAACAGCAATTTGACGCTAAGAAAGCCTAGTCTTTCATCTCTCCCTGTTCGCAAGCCTCACCAACCACTAAAGGTTTTGGTCCGAACAACAACGCCATTTCCATTAATTGCGCTGATACCTCCCCCTAAGGGTAACCAACAACATACAGCGGGAATATTTAGTTCCTTTTTTTGACTGTTTTCCTACATAACTCCTTGTAAACATGCACATACCTAACAGTTTGATGCGGAATTACATTCAATTTACCTCCCTTTATCCTTAACCTATTGATAACATTAGAGTAACCTTTACATTAAAATAAACGATGTTTTTTGTGCCAATGAAACAGCTATACATTCAGACACAAAAAAGTCTACTTATACTAACGACTTTCCTGCTATTTTCTTGTGGTGATCAAAACCATTCCATCAAGATGAAAGGGTCCGATACAGAGGTAAACCTCGCGGTAAACTTAGCAGAAAAATACACCGATGTAGATGCTAATTTTAGTATTGCTATATCAGGTGGAGGATCTGGAATTGGGATTACCTCCTTATTAAACGGTCAAGCGGATATTGCCAACTCATCTCGTCCTTTATCGGAAAAGGAGATTGAGCAATTCGAACAACACAACATCAAAGTGAGAACGGTAATCTTTGCTGAAGATGCAACGGCATTTGTGGTACACAAAGACCTTCCTATAGACACGATTGATTTGGAAACCCTTGCCAAAATAATGGAAGGAGAAATCACCAACTGGAATCAGCTTACTTCGGTTGACTTACCAATTAATATTTATGGGCGTCAGAGTAGTTCGGGAACACATTCCTTCATCAAGAAGAAACTCAAAATTGAATTTTCAAACGCGGCAAAAGAAATGACGGGAAATGCCCAAATATTAGAGGGGATAAAAACCGACAAATCAGGAATTGGCTACGTTGGTGCGGGTTATATCTCCCATGAAACAGCAACCAATCCCACGGTAAAAATTCTGAGTATCAAAGAAACCCCTACTTCTCAGGCGTATTCTCCTATAGATGCACACGCGATCAACAACAGCTTATACTATTTTCAACGTCCGCTTTATCAGTTTATCCTAGAAGATTCGTGGGAGAAAGTAAAACCGTTTATTGATTTTGAAAACAGTGAGACGGGCAAACAGCTGATTAAAGAGCACGGGTATTACATCATAGAACAACCATAAAATGAAATATAAAGTTAGAATTAGTTTAGATATTGCTTTTAAATATATCTTCAAAGCGACGGGTCTATTGGTCCTTTGTTTATTGGGTGGAATTTTAGCCTTGTTAATTTACAATTCATTTTCCTTTTTCATGGATGTGAAACCCCTTGATTTCATCACGGGTATGGAGTGGAATCCGACAGCTAAAACCCCATTATACGGGATGTTACCTTTAATTTTAAGTACTACACTTGTGACCTTTGGCGCCATGCTGATAGCCATTCCGTTGGGTATAGGCACAGCGGCTTTTATCTCTGAATATGCGGGCACGCGATTAAAAAACATCCTCAAACCCGCCATTGAAATGCTAGCGGCAGTTCCGTCTGTGGTGATTGGTTTTTTGGGAATTGTAGTGGTTAGCCCTGGTTTAGCTGATATGGCAGGTTTACCCAATGGTTTAAATGCACTGAATGGGGCTATTTTATTGGCTATTATGGCCTTGCCAACCATTATTACCATTGCAGAAGACGCCATACATGCCGTGCCAAAAACATACAAAGAAGCTAGCTATGGCGTAGGTGCTACCAAATGGCAAACCTTGCGCAAAGTTATCCTTCCCGCTGCTGCTCCTGGTATTATATCCGCTATTATGCTTGGTGTCGGCCGAGCCATCGGTGAAACCATGACCGTATTAATGGCCACAGGAAATGCAGCGCTAATTCCCAAAGGCTTCTTCGACTCTGTAAAAACCATGACGGCAACAATTGCCATTGAAATGGGAGAAGTTCCCTATCAAACCACACACTACTACGGATTATACGCACTAGCCACTGTGTTATTCTTTATGACCCTAATTGCCAACCTAGTAGGTGAATATTTTATCAACCGATTAAGAAAATACCATGCAGCTTAATAAATTGAAATTATCCTCCCTTGTTGAATGGGGTACGCTAGTAGGAACTACACTGATTGTGTGCTTTTTCCTTATCGTTATCATCCTAGAGATCGTAACCAAAGGAGCCGGAAGTCTGTCGTGGGAGTTTATTTCGAGCGTTCCTAGTGAAGGGATGACCAAAGGCGGAATTCTAACCCCCATTATTGGAACCGTATTAATTACGCTTATCACTGCTTTATTCAGTATTCCCTTTGGCGTATGTTGTGCGATTTACTTAAATGAATACGCAGAAAACAACTGGCTAACCCGTACAATTCGCGCGGCAATTCGAAATTTATCAGGTGTTCCCTCGATTATCTATGGATTATTCGGTTTGGCTTTATTCGTACAAACCCTTCAATTAGGGACATCTTTATTAGCCGCCGGTTTAACTCTAGGTTTACTCTCTTTGCCCTATATCATTACAACTACAGAAGAAGCATTAATGCAAATTCCCAATAGTACGAGAGAAGCCGCTTTAGCTGTAGGCGCAACAAAATTTGAAACCATCAAAGACGTTGTGATTCCTTCTGCTGTTCCGGGAATTCTGACAGGTGTTGTACTAACCTTATCCAGAGCTGCAGGAGAAACTGCTCCTATCCTATTTACAGGAGCTGCCTTTTATATCAGTGATACCAATGGATACATCAACCAAGAGTTTATGGCACTCCCCTATCACTTATACATGTTATCCACACAGCATCAATCCATTGATGAAGTAAGACCCATCGCCTATGGAACGGCTTTAGTACTTATCATGGTGGTGTTTGTCTTAAACTTAAGCGCCTTTTATATCCGTTATAAATTCAGAAAAAATGAAAACTAAATTAGCTGCTGACAACCTAAATATTAGCTTTGGAAGCAAACAGGTTTTAAAAAATGTAAGTGTACAATTTGAAGAAAATAAAATTACAGCCTTAATCGGCCCCTCGGGTTGTGGAAAAAGTACGTTATTGCGAAGCTTTAACCGCATGCACGACTTGGTTCCCTATGCCAAAATTCAAGGTTCTATCAAATTAGAAGATCAAGATATCTATGCCAAAAATATTCCCGTAACCGAAATTAGAAAGCGCATTGGTATGGTTTTTCAAAAGGCAAATCCCTTTCCAAAAAGCATTTACGACAATATTGCTTATGGGTTAAAAATAAACAACCTACCCCATGACAAAAGCGTCATTGAAAAAGCGTTAACGGAAGCCTTCTTGTGGGATGAGGTGAAAGATGACTTGAAGATGCCTGCACACCGCTTATCTGGAGGACAACAACAACGCCTTTGTATCGCTAGAGCGGTTGCCCTTCGTCCAGAAGTGATCCTCATGGATGAACCTTGTTCTGCTTTGGATCCTGTCAGTACCATTAAAATTGAGGAACTAATCCTTCATTTAAAAGAAAAATACACCATTGCCATTGTAACACACAATATGCAACAAGCCCAACGTATTGCTGATCACACCTACTTTATGTATTTGGGAGAAGTAAAAGAAAGTGGCTTGACACAGGATATCTTTGAAAACCCTAAACACGAAATGACTAAGAATTACATCAACGGCGTGTTTGGATAAGATTTAATTCAAAAATAAACATACAAAAAAAGCTTCTCTTCGGGTTGTAAGAGAAGCTTTTTGTTCTTATTTCTTAATAAAGCGCTTAATTACTTTTTGATTGTTCTGGTTGAGTTCGAGCAAGTACATTCCCTTGCGCAAATGATTGACCTCAATTCGTTGATCTGTCAATGTCCCCGTTTGTATTTGTTGTCCAAAGAAATCAAAAATACGATAGGAAATAGGAAGATCTGAACTAGACGTAACATTCAACACATCAGTTGTTGGATTTGGATAAAGTATAAAAGATACTCGATCGCTATCCCCTGCTCCAACATCAGGTATAAAAATGGCTTTAATCTTAAAATTAGCATGTGGAGTTACGATCAGTTTTTGTTGCGTTGACCATCGATCACCTACCCAATGTAAAAACCTATAACCTGGTAAAGCAATGGCTTCTAATGTAATGGGAACTCCTTTAAAATACTGTCCTTTCCAACTTTCGTACTCTTCGCTAATACCGACAGTACTATTGTTGATTTCAATCGTATTTACTTTGACAAATCCTCTATTCTTATCGTTTGTTTGAGCCGTAAGTTGATAATTCCCACTCAAATTAAATTGGGTGCGTAATTGTTGATACTGAAACGCAGGACGCAATTGAGCGAATTCTTTCAATTGATTAAGGCGATTATCCCATTCATTCATGGACTGTAGTAAATGCCAACGCTCAATATAGCGCGGCATTTCTTCCCGTATATTTTCTTGCATCTCATCAATCAGATCAACCATATGTTGTGTTTTATAGGACGTATTCATTAAATCTGCAAATCGATTTAAAAAATAATGCTTGTAGGTCGTATTGGCTAAAAGTCCATTCAATATCTGATCGTCACTGGCAATCGCTGATGCCAGCGTATTGTGGTTATATGAATTAGCAATCCATTCATCAATACCATTGAACCCCGCATCTAAATCTTTCAACACCCAACGGAATCTTCCATCATGTCCATAGGGTGCTTGAGGCGTATAATTGACTCTTTTTCTGAAATACACATTGTTATTATGAGGCCAATCAAAATTAGCAGCAAATATCTCAGCGATCTGATAATCCGTAAAATTCACCTCATCAATATAGGTCAGTGCTTCCTTGTATTTCGTGCTATTACTTAAATCTTCTGTTTTAAAAAATGATACAACAGCCTTATATTTCACATCATCACCTACTTCTACAACAGCATCATTTTCTAAAAAATCAAGGTCACTCTCTTTGATGTTGTACACGCGTTCAAAATACTTTTCATCATAGCGCTCTCTAAGATTCATCAAGCCGTAGTATTCCCCATTTACGAAGGTAATGACAGGCTGGTACTTTTGTGTATTGACATGCAAATGCTCATTGAGTTTTTGAATAAAGGCATCGCGAAACATCGTTCGATAGGTATCATTGCCCGAATTCCTAACGATAATTCGCTTAAAAGAATCATAGGGGTAGTTTTGAAAGAAGGAATGCGCCATTTGTTTTTCTCCATAAGCATTCTTGGCATATAAACGATACGAGCGATTTTTAAAAAAACGCGATCCATTACCGTGGTTGCGTATTCCCACAGTTTGATTAATTTTTTCTATTCCACCTTCTAAATAAATAAAATTAACGGGCACTTCTGACTCAGATCCTTTGGCCCAATAATTCGCAGGCACTGTTGTTTCATAATCATCAACCGTAGGATGCGCTAAACGCCATTCATCAAATGTCTTTCCCGCTACCCATAATCCATTTTGATAGCCAAATAGCAAATCGTCATCCACATTGATATTGACCACAGGAAATGAATACTGCTTATCAACAAAATAAACCTTAGTAACCGTTTCAGAATAGTGATCTGCATCTAAATATGCCTTTGCCCGAACCACAAAACTCTTGTCTAGTCGTGTAGTTGGAAAATACTGATCATATTCATACGTAGTTGAAATATTGGCAATTCGATTAGAATCAATCGTTCGATCGTAAATCGAGATTGGCGATTGATAGACATAGGAATACAACGTATCCTGATGCAGTTCAAAAGGCAATTGACCGCCATATTGTGGATACCTTGTTTTATAATCATACACTTTACCTTGTATATTACCTATGGACGGTTCAGAGCCATCCAAGGTATAAACCACCGTGACATTGGGATTTTCATGATGAAGTTGCAAGGAAAATCCTTGGTCATAAAAGCCACTACCGTTTGAAAACGTAGGCGGTTTTACTTGTTGTCCATATAACACAGACACCAAGCAAAAAACAAAAAACAGATACAGTTTCTTCATTTTAAATAAGGGGTTTAAAAGTTAAACTAACTTATTAAAGTTATAAATTTAACTTAAAATAAACAATATATTCAATATACCTCATTTAAAACGAATGAAAAAAACCTTTACTTATCAAATAGTAAAATAATGCTATTTTTTTAAAACAACGTATTTTAATCTCGAAAATACAAGAAACACAATAGAAGTAAGACACTTAATTACAACTAGTTAAACACAAATTAACCAACATAAAAGAGCTATTGTCATTCCACAATAGCTCTTTTATATTTTAGTGTTGATGTTAGATAAAAACATCCGCTATCTTTTTTAAATCGTCATCTGCTTTAAACTGATGATTTTGAATCTCATCTTATAAAATTTTTCAATAAAAAGTTTAATGATATACATTACTTTCAATCGATTCTCATTCTGGAGGAGTAGTTCTTGAACCAAGCAATTGCTCAATTTCAATTTTTGATGCTGATATTGATTGATCATTACAGTTGACGATGAATTGCGATGTAATTCAATCATCTGATCTACTTTATCGATTTCCTCAATAAGATCTAAGATACTATAGAATCTAACCTCATCTATATTGTCAAATTTAATACCTGATTTCTAAAAAACCTTTAGCTAATCTATTTCCCTGAATACGTCTTGTTTTTGTGAATCGATCAATCCAGTATGCTTTATCACTTAAATACCTAAACCGCTCTTTATGGTCTTCTGGATAGACTTCAACAATATAAGCATCTAACACCGTAGATCCATTCAGAATTAGGGTAAGTAAAGGCGTTCAATGTAGTCCCTAAACGCGACTAATGTCCACATCTAAAAACGTCACTAAATCAAAATCTACTGGATTTTCTTTTTTAGGGACACAAGCCCCATCCATCCACTGATGCAATTCCTTTAATTTACAAACTTTTTTAAAGTCTTCATTATATTTAACAAACGAATGAAACAAAGCTCTTCTTTTTACGGTTGAGATATTTGAAACAAATTCCTGTTCAAATTCTTGTATTGTTGAAACAATAATATGGTCAGGCACCAATAATCCTGAAGGATTGAAAATTAACATAGGCGTACTGATTATATGATATAGTACAATTTAAAAAATATCCTGAGCGCTTTTTTCACAGCGTCCTCAAAATCATTTATTTCTTCATGCATTTCCTACTCAATATGTCAATCATTACATCATTTTTACCACTCTTGTGCTTCTTTCTTCTGTTTTTTTCGTTTATTCCAATAAAAACCACCACCAAGGAACAAAAACAGCAGAACAAAACTAGCGATAGTGATTCTACTACCTATTTGAATCACTTGAGGTTCAAACTTAAATTCAACTCTATGTTTTCCTGGGGGAATTGGCAATCCGCGCAACAAATAATTCACTTCATAATGGGGAACGAGTTGATTGTCAATATAAGCATTCCACCCCTTGTTGTAAAACACCTCTGAAAACACGGCAAATCCATCTTGATTATTTTGTGTGGTATACTCTAAGTAATTAGGTTGATAGTTCTCTAGTACAATCGTTGCCATAGCATCTACGGCAAAAGAAGATTTTGCTGCTAATTCTGGGAATTTAACCGCGTTGACTATAGCTTCTTTTTTCGCTTGCAAAGAAGCCAACGCTTTCATTTCTTCATTTGGGGAATGAACCATTTGCATTGACTCCACAAACCAAGCAGGTCCGTTCGCACTGGTATTTAAAAGGGGAATATCCTGATTATCTTGGGTTTGAAGTAAAAGGTATTTGACGTTCAACATATCCAATACGGGCAGACTTTTTTCTAAGGTCATTGCTGTTTGGTTGATGTGGTCGATTAATGTATTGAGCTGAGGTTCTACCTGATAAATAAAAACTTCATCTGCTTTTTGTGGTCGAACCGCACTGTATCCTCCTACAGACTTGTGAAAATAATTGGTTTTGGCTTGTAAACGTCCTTGTGGATGATACACGCGATAATGGCTCTTATCTTGTAGGATATACTCATCTGCAGGACTTTTTTGAAAAGGCACCTCCATCATATAAGCCGCAACAAAATTATCGTTGTTGACGTACCTCTTATCAATCAGCACTAGATCTGCAACCATGAGTCCACCAACGAGTACTGTAGCCATAATGGTCGACACATACTTTTTATGCGCTAAAAACAACGCGCCAATTACGAGTCCTACAAATAGAGAAGAACGCAGTAAATCTGCAGTATACACCTCTTGTCTTTGCTTGATCAATACGCTCAAAAAGACACGTCCTTGGTCTGTTTGGGCATAAAATTGATCGCGATAAGACGTAAAACTGAAGGCATCTTTCCCCAACCAAAGTAAACCAACCATACCAAAAAAGAGAAGGCCTGTTTGAAACAGGTATTTCTTTTGATCATTTGCTTCCAGTTTAAAAAACGTTTGCAGTCCCATAATCGCCAAAATTGGCATGCACAGCTCTACAATCACTTGTATGGAGGATACCGCTCTAAATTTATCGTATAAAGGGATGTAGTGGATAAAGAAGCTCGTTAATCCAGTCAAATTTTTACCCCAAGATAACAACAACGTTAAAACTATACCCGCCAAAAAAACATACTTTATCTTTCGACGATCCGCAAAGAGGCAAAAAACGGCCAAGAAAAATACAATAGCACCGAGGTAAGCAGGAGCTTCAACAATGGGTTGATCTCCCCAATATAACGGTACATTAGATGCAAATTTCTGAGCTTCTTCCGTAGAGGCTCCTTGGTTAATTACATATTGATATACAGGAGAATCGATTCCTACATTCTCAGACATTCCTCCGCCAAACAAACGCGGAAAAATAAGATTTAAACTTTCGGCAATCCCGTAGCTATATTCTGTAATATAGTCGTAATCCATTGCCGAAGTTGTTTGCTTTGCTGATCCATCAGGTTGCATGGTTAACTCACTTTTATGGCGAATACTAAAGGTTGAAAATTCCGCAGTTGCTAGTAAACTCGTTGCATTGACCCCCAGCGCTACTATTGCAGATCCCAAGAGAATTCCCCAAGACAAGAACAAGTGGTTGTACGTTTTTGCACGTATCGCTTTTATGGAGTAATAGACCCCAAAAAAAGCAAGCAAAAACAAGAGGTAATACGTCATTTGAAAGTGGTTGGCTTGTATTTCCAAAGCCACTGCTAATGTGGTTACTAACGCCCCTATGACATAGCGCTTTCGAAACACCAAGAGCACTCCAGCCACAACCAAAGGCATATAGGCAATCGCATGGGCTTTTGCATTGTGTCCTGCGCCAAAAATAATAATCAAATACGTAGAGAATCCAAAGGCCAAAGCACCAAAAAAGGCTTTTAATGGATGAATTCTCAACGTGATCAACAAAATGTAAAAAGAGAGAAAATACAAAAATAAATAATCTGCTGGTCGCGGTAAAAAGCGTATCGCCTGATCTAACTTTTTGATGTAATTATACGGATAATGAGCGCCCAACTGATAGGTTGGCATTCCCAAAAAAGCATGATCCGTCCAGTATAGCTCCTCACCTGTTTCAGCTTTAAAATCCGTTTGAGCTTTTGCCATTCCCATATATTGGACAATGTCCGATTGATACAATTTCTTTCCTTGTAGCACTGGAGAAAAATACAGTAGGGCAATCAGAATAAAACCGAGAAATGCCAAAATATGAGGGTAATACTGGTATACTTTTTTCATAATTTTATATAAAGTAAACGTCAAATATAAAACAATCAACACGATTCCCTTTCAATCCCTTAGATTTATTATTTTCTACTCCTATCAAACTTTTCCCTATATTTATCCTAGTGTTTTTTCGGCCCTAACACGAAAGCACATAGATCCAAACAAATAGTTGAATCAAGGATGAAGACCAACGCAGCATTTAATCGAGAAGAAAAAAGAGTAAAAGCGAAGAAAATGCAGGATTCTGCTACAGAAAAAACAGATGCAACCGATGAAAAAAACGAAAACCACCTTAGTTAACCCTTATACACTATGACAAAATACGACGACGCTTCTTGGCATTACGAAGGTGATTTCCCAGCGGATTTACCTCCAGAACATGGGGCTACCCATATAGGTATGCTTCTCACTTGGTGTATTCAAAACGACTTTTTTGCACAAGAATTAAGCGAAGAGTTAGCAGATGAAGTACAAGCAGTAAAGAACCGTTCCTTAACTGGGACATCTTTTTTATTGACTCATTGTGATGGAAAATTAATGGAAGAAGACCTTAACGAAAAAGGCAATGCTTTTATTCGCGATTATTACGATGACGAGACTGTGTTTGCTACAAAATTCCAAGATTATTTTAGCGATTATGCACAGGTATTCGATATTAGTATAAACGAGGAATACTTAGATCACAACCAACTGTATCGCGTAGAAAACACTTGGTCTAATTACGATTTGCTTTTTCCCATTATACAAGAGCGTTTCGCCCAATGGCAATCCCTATACTCACAAGAGTAATACTACTTTTACATTGTCGCCTACCCTAAATTGTGTCTTTCATAGGAATGGGTATAAATTTCGATCATATTGCCAAAGGGATCTTTGACATACACCATCTTATACGGTTTATTTCCTGGATCTAATTCAATAATACTACACATGCGTTGCCCGCCATGGGCTTCTATGCGTTCTACTAAATCCTCTATATTAGGATTTTGTACACAAAAGTGAAAGATGCCCGTGCGAAACGGTGTATTGACAGATTGTGAATCGGTATTGGTTGCAAACTCAAAAAGCTCACAACCAATGCCATCGGCAGAGCTCAAATGGGCAAATCGAAATTCTTTCCATCCTTCGCCATACAACAATTTTCCGATTTCTGTTAACCTACTGTGACCGTCTTCTTTCACTACAATAGGACCTGATACGTGATACCATCCCATGACTTCCAGATAAAAAACTAGTGCTTTTTCCAAATTAGGTACGGTAATCCCCACATGCGAAAAATTGACAGGATACTGTGGTTGTTTTACTCTTTCCATTATTCCATCGTATTAACAATTAAGCCCACATGGGTAAAATAATTCAATGCTCCAAACAGCAACCAAACCCAGCCCACGAGTACAAAAAGAAAATAACCGAATTTAACCATGCTCGTTTTGTATTTTCCCTGTATTAGATGTTCTAAAATAGTTGGGGTAAGAATAGCTGCTACCCCAATACCCGCATAAACTAGGGAAACGCAAACTGCTTCAAACATAGGATAATCAGCAAACATACCCGAAATTGGTTCTTCTTTTGGTGCTGCAAACAACTGGTAAATAACCCCTGCAAATGCAATTCCAATCATCCCCAATCCAATTCCAATCATCAAGTATTTAAAATGCCTGAAATTGGCGGCAATCAATTGTACACGGTGGTCACTTTCAATAATATCTTTTTCATTTTGCCACAGGTAAAAAGCAATAGGCAATAACATGGCACCTAGTACTAAGCACGGTTCGCCAAATATAATATTGTCAAAGGGGAAATACTTTGCCAGTGGCCAAGTAACGGTCATATGCAAACCCGTAGTGATTAAAATCAACGCCAAGGCGAATAAATTCATCGCCCAACCTTTGGGGTTTACGGTAGTATTGTGAAGTAAACTCTTTCCCATCGCAGCTAAAGACAGCAAAGCAGCACCTGTTGCAACTGCCATAACGGTATTATAGGTCGGCATTTGTTGCCAATCAATAAGTAATCCTTCCATAATAACTCTAATTTATTTTTATTAAATTTAATAAAAAACAATCATTATGTCATACAATTAATTGACTTTAACTTGCATTTTCCTAAAAACACCCTATACTATTCTTTTTCTATTTGTTTATCTACAATTTTATCAAAACGACTATCCATACAGACGCTGATATCGGTTGTGATAAATTTCCCTTTGTAATACAAGCTAAAAATTGTAGCAGGGCAAGGGGCTTGTTGTGCTTGTTCTCTACTTTCTAATTTGATTATTTCCAAGGGAATATTTCGCTTTCGAGTGGTTTCAATTAATGAATGTTGAACGTGAAATTCAGAAAAAGGGCATCGGTTGGAATAGTATACAGTTATGCCCGTTTTATTCCCCTCGGGGACGTGGTGAACACTTGCATTAAACTGAGGTAATTCCCCTTGATCATCCCAGGTCAACGCAAGTAAACTAAACCCATCTTTGGTTTGCTCTACCTCTTTAAATCCTTGTTTAAGCAACCATTTCGAATCACTCATAAAGTGAAACTTCTTTGTTCCAACAATAGTAACCAATCCCTGCCGATGGTCTTTTTTTGCATCGTCAATCGCCAGTTGGAGTAACTGTTTACCATAGCCCTTTCCCTTGTACTGACCCGAAACCCAAAAACAATTAATTAACAAATAGTTAGGCGCTACGATGGGCGCCCAGCCATATTCAGCAGGTCCATATTCAATAAACACTTTTGCTCTGGCGTCTATCCTGCGAAATACATAACCATTGTCCATCTCTCGTCTCAACCAATCTTTTTTCAATTCATATCCTTCCGCACATTTCTTATCTGAAATTGCACAACAAATATGTTCATGCGCTAGATTTTCTTGATCTAAAAGGATGAAATTTTCCATAGTCCTAAATTTATGAGAGACGATACATAGGTGTAATAACTACCTAAAGTACGTCAATTTAAGTGTTTTATCCAAGTATTTAATCCCAGATTCAAAAAAAAGCGCAGTGATATTCACTGCGCTTTTACCATGATTTATATACTTAAATACTCTTTACTATCTTTTTCGCAAAGACTTTTCCTGTTTTTGCAAATCCTTCAGCAATTCGCAATTCATTGTTATAATTTGATCCAAACTGATTACCTGGCATATTTTCAAATGATTCTTGTGCTAGAACTACGGTTGGATTATCTCTGTGAACTAGTCGCAAGGTTGAAGTTACCTTAGCCCCTTGTTTCATGATTCCAGCATCCCATCCTGGGTATATCCACAGTACATCAACAAACAAAATGTAGATTGAGCTTGGTGCTTTGTCCTTAAACTTAACCTTTTTATCCGTGTACTTATTAGCCAATTGTATAAACTTAGGATTCCAAAGGTCTTCTTTGCTTCTATTCCATGATCTAACCCACACTGCTGATGATCCTTCATCTTTTTTTTCTAAATTTTGGCTGTGATTTATTACATACTGTTCTTCAGTCAAGTTGTCCTTCATCATGCGAAGATTCTCGTAATTAAACACAACCTCTACTTCTGTTTGCCCTTTTAGCAATTTAAAATCTTTGATTGTTTGAGCAAATGATGGTAAACTCCCTAGTATGACAAGAACCAAAAGCGCTATTCCTTTCTTCATTTTATTAAAATTTCGCACAAATTTAAGATACTATTTCAGCATAGCAAATCTTTTTTACCTCAACTTTTTAATAAAAAAGTAAGAAGAAAATAAAAACAGCTCAACCTAGTCAAATACCGCTATCACCCAGAACAAAAGCTTTTATAGTTGAAACAAAACTACTACATCCTACCGTTAATTTGCGGATGAGAAATGGAGCAAAAAACAGCCATGAAAATAAAAAAGAGGACGGTCCAAGGTCCTCTTTTTGTCAACAAACAGTCAAACTATACAAAGTACCTGCATAGTCATTGGTAATTAAGTAATAATATGATCGATGTACTTCCGTTCAAACCTTTGATTTTTCCTGTAAACCGAAGGAGAGAGACCTACTATCTTTTTAAATTGTTTACTCATATGGCTCACCTCTTTGTAGTGAAGTTGTTGGGCGATTTGCTCAAGGGATAACTCTCCATATGAAATCAGCTCTTTTACTTTTTCGATACGATATAAGATATAATACTTTTCAATAGTGAGTTGGGTGTGCTTGGTGAATAACCTAGCCATACGCGCATACCCTAAGGTAGTTGCTGAACTTACATAATCCGATAGATTCATCGCTTGCGCATCCTTCGCCTCTACATATTCAATAATTTTTCGCTTGATTTGCTCCACCATAATACCAGAGGCATCGTCGAGCAACTCAAATCCTAACTCCAAGAATCGTACCTTTATTTGGTTTATTTCCACATCTAACAAAGGAGTAAACAACGTCACCTCACCTAGACGCACGTCTTTAACAGCTATCCCAAAATTATCCAACTCCTTTCGAATCAAATCAATACAACGAGGACAAACCATATTTTTTATATGCAAAATACACAACTGATTCATACCTAAAAAATAGAGGGAAGTAGGTGGCTACTTCCCTACTTCTACATTAATTAATTGGTGCTTCGGCTACAAACTGTTGGTAATTTTCCTCATTTTTAAAATAAGCGACCTCACCATTGTTTCCTATGATTACAATATAAGCTTCTGCTTTATCCACCTGTTCTAAAGAAAAGGGATCTAAAGCAACGCGTACGCTTTCGTCTTCAGGAATGCGCGATTTACACATGGCACAACAGCCATAATACATTTTACCTTGGTGCATAACCTCCAATTGCTGCTTGCCCATATAGGCATCGTTTACCATACAAACCAATTCTTTGGGGACTGCATCTCCTTTTTTGTGCTGTTGTGTTGAAGCAGTAGCAGATGCCCCTGTAGCCATATGCTGTAGTTCTTGCTGCGTCTGCTCTAATGCTTCTTTAGCCTGTGTATCTGAAGTTGTCTTCTTTTCTCCACATGCGATGGCTAGTACACTTAAAGCAAGTACGCCCATTGTTTTCATCCCTTTTGTTCTCATTTTATTTTTTTATTTTTTGTTCATGCATTATTTCTTCTGTGGCCATTTTCAAGAGGGTTGATCCCATGGTTAATTCTCCAAAAACTTCAACCATCATCGGCATTACTCTTCCTTTTGCAACTGGGATATGATACGCCACTCCATCTTTTATCTCGATAACATAAACGCCTAAATTACTTTCTACTACGGCCGTTTTGGGCACGAAGAAACTCGGTTCATTGCGCTGTAATCGCAGGGTGGCATCAGCAATCATATTGGGTTTTAATTGCTGATTTTTATTGTTAATATCCGCCTGAAGCTGTTCGGTACGCAGCTTTAAATCTAAACTACCCGACTGACGGCTAATCACGCCAGAAAAAACGTGTTGAGGGATGGTTTTCACCTTAAAGGTCACCGTATCTCCTACTTGTACATAAGGCGTATGCGCTTCGGCAACAGCGATGTTTAACCTCAACCGATGAATATCTTCCACAACCAACAAAGGCAATTTATTCATCGGTCCAACATAAGCGCCTTTATCCACTTGTCTATCGGTAACTACTCCGTCAAAAGGGGCTCTAATCACCAGGTATTGGTCGATATTCTTCATTTCTTGGTAAGCAGATAATGCGGCGTTCACCTGTGCTTTATCAGCTAACATCTTTGCGGTAACTTGTTCCAGGTAATCAGGTGCAATGGCGCCAACCGTTTCGTTTGCTTTTAGGGTGCGGTCATAGGTTGCTTTTGTAGCAACATACAGTGCTTCTTGTGCTTTCCACTTGGCCTGAGCACTTGCGACCTGAGCTTGTATTTCAGGGGCATCCAAAACTAACAACACTTGTCCTTTCTTAACTATATCGCCGATGTCTACGCGTAAATCGGTGACATAACTATTGACTTTTGCTACTAATTCAGTGCGCTGATCCGCTCTCAGTTCAGCAGGTAGTTGAAGGGAAACAACCGGATTGGTCTTTTCAAGTACAAAAGTTTCCATCTTGTTCATCATTCCTTCCATACCTTCTTTTTCCATTGCTGGTTTTTCAGGAGTAGTTTCGGCTGTTTTCTTATCTGTACATGCGGTTAGTACTGCTAAACTAACCAAGGCTATATATATTCTTTTCATTGTTTTATTTATTTTCAGTCGGTAAATAGTGAATGCTCGCTGTATCTTCTGGATCTAGAGAGGGGGATTGACGGCTTACTTTGTCCATAACCCAAGCAAAGACCATCGGTAAAACAACTAGTACAGAGACAGTTGAAGCAAGTAATCCTCCAATTACGGCTCTTCCTAGTGGTGCTACTTGTTCACTACCTTCTCCATGTCCTATAGCCATAGGAAGCATTCCCGCAATCATAGCTAGGGTTGTCATGGCAATTGGTCGGATGCGGAGCTTTGTGGCTTCAATAGCAGCAGCTGTAGCGGTCCACCCTGTTTTTCGCAAAGTTTCTGCGTTGTTGATTAAGAGCACCGCATTGGCAATCGACACCCCCACAGACATAATAATCCCCATATAGGATTGTAAGTTAACCGTTGATCCCGTGATCTTTAACAGCACTAACGCACCTAACATAACAAAGGGCACAGTTGTCAAAATAACAAACGACACTTTAAACGATTGGAAATTAGCTGTTAACATCAAAAATATTACAACAATAGCCACAACTAGTCCGCCTGCTAAACTCTTCATCGTTTCATCGAGAACGGGTGCCATTCCCTTTAGTTCAACATTCACTCCTTTTGGCAATTCGCCCAAAGAGGCAATGGCTTTTTCTACATCGACTTTCGCTCGATTCAAATCCGTTTGATGCACATTGGCAACCACCGTTACATATCCCATAGTTCCTTCGTTATAGCTCTCTGCTAGTGCTTTAGATTCTACAATCGTAGCGACATCACTTAGCACAGGGCGATCTGCATTCTTACTCAGCGGAATACTCTCGAGCTCTTCTTTGCTCGTCAGTTGATTTTGTGGCATTTGAACCTGAACATCATAGGCAATGCCCATCATTCCTCCTACCCACATATTGCGGTTTGTATAACGAGAAGAAGCCGTAGTTGCCACTAAGGATTTTGCAATATCCATCGCATCTAATCCCAATTGTGCTGCGCGTACGCGGTCAATGTTAATTTCATAAGCCGGGTAATTCATTGAAATTGGCATGCTTTGATCGCGCATATAGTCGATCTCGTTCAATTTTGCCAGTAATTTAGTTGCCGTCATCATGTTCATCTTGCGCATCATCCCTGAAATGCGAATTTCAATCGGCGTATTGGTCCCCTGACTCAAGATTTTCTCGGTTAATTCAATTGGTTCAAAGGTCACTTTCAACTCAGGTAATTTTTGTTGTATGCGCTGGCGTATTTGATCCTTTAGCTCATCAGTATTGCCGCTAAAATCGCGGAAAGCAACCTGCATAGAGGCTTCGTGAGGACCTGCATTATACAAGTAAATCGGACTCACAGCAAAGGAGGATGGATGTTGCCCAACAAAAGCAGAAGAAATGGCGATTTTCTCTTTGCCAAAGAGATCCTCTAGCTCTGCGAGTACTTGTTTTATCTTTCTTTCGGTATGTTCAATACGCGTGCCCTCTGGTGCAGTAATACGCATTTGTACTTGGCTAGAATTTACCACAGGCAATACGTCTTTTCCAATATTTTGATACATAAATGCTACAGCTAGCATTGCCAAAGTAATTGATCCAACAACTAAAATTTTCTTGATCGGCATGATCTTTTCAATTCCTACAACCACGCGATTTTTAAACCTGTCAAACCCTTTTGCTTCAGTAGGCATAGCGTGTTTTTCAGGGTTATATTTCATCAACCAGTTCGCCATAATCGGCACAAAGGTTTGAGAGAGCAAAAAAGAAACAGTCATTGCAAATCCAATCGCCATAGCCAACGGCATAAACAAAGCCCCTGGAATCCCCGTCATCATAAAAGCGGGTGCAAATACAGCTAAAATGCTAAAAAGAATCAATAATTTGGGGAATGCAATCTCTTTACACGCATCCCAAATGGCTTGCACCTTGCTCTTACCTAGCGCAAAATGCTGGTGTATATTTTCAATGGTTACCGTACTCTCATCAACCAAAATACCTATAGCTAACGCCAGTCCAGACAACGTCATAATGTTAATGGTCTGACCGAATAATTTGAGGAATAGCACAGCCGAAATAATGGCTATAGGAATGGTTGTAATTACAATTAATGCTCCTCTTGGATCGCGCAAGAACAACAACACCATCAATCCCGTTAACAAAGCCCCTAATACTCCTTCCAACAACAAACTCTTTACTGCGTTAATCACATTGACTGATTGGTCAAATTCATAGGATATTTTTACATCATCAGGTAGGTTGTTCTGGATGTGAGGAATTGATTTTTTCAGCTGTTGCACCACATCATAAGTCGATGCTTTTCCCGATTTGGCAATGTTGATATAAACGGAACGCTTTCCATCTACAAGGGCGTAGCCTGTTGTGATATCTGCTCCGTCTTTTACTGTGGCAACATCGCGTAAATACACGTTGTCCACTTGTCCTTTAAACAAGGGAATATCGCCAAATTCCTCTACGGTTTTTAGGGTGTTATTCGTTGGAGTTAAGTAGTTCTTCTCTCCGACATACACATTTCCTGAAGGCATAGTAACGTTTTGTCTGCTAATCACTTCCACAATTTGCTCTGGACTCATTTGATGGGCACGGAGCTTGTTGGGATCAATGTTGATTTCGATTGTACGCGGTGAACCTCCAAAAGGCGGTGCCGTAGTCATACCTGGTATCTTAATCAAAAAGGGACGAGCCACAAAATTGGCAATATCTTGTAATTCGTTATTGGTCTTCGTCTCAGATCGGAACACCAATTGTCCAACAGGTTGAGAAGAAGCATCAAATCGAATAATAAACGGAGGTGGTGCACCAGGGGGTAAAAAGATTACCGAGCGATTCGACAAAGCCGAAATGGAAGCAATTGCCTCGCCCATATCTGTCCCTTCGTAAAACTCCACCTTCATCAAGGTTAGCCCTTGGGTATTTTTGGTATCAATACTCTTAATGCCATTGGCAAAAAGCATCATATTGACATACATTTTCGTAAAGTACCCTTCCATTTGTTGGGGGGTATAGCCATTGAATGAATGGGCGATATACACCACGGGTAAATTCATTTCAGGTAAAATATCGACCTGAATTTCTTTGGATGACTTCACACCAAAGAACAGTAATCCTATCACCAATACCATAATAGATATCGGCTTGCGCAAGGCAAATCGAATTAAATTCATACTCTATTATTTTTGGGGAATGGCGTTGATTAAAATTTGAATATCTCCTTGTGCAGCGGCTTGCATTAACAGGGCTTGCCAGATGTTGTTCTGAGCCACTTCAAAAGAAATTTCCGCTCGTTGCAAGGTGTATAGTGCTTGAGTAAAAGCAACTAAATCACTTAGTCCATTTTCATACAAGGCTTTTTGTTGATCAAAAGCTACAGTAGCGGCTTGCACTTCAATCGCGCTTTGATTCCAAATATCCGTTGCGTGTTGATACTGCGCTTTGGTCAGTTCTACTTGATTGGACAATTCGCGATCCATAGCTGCGTAATCTGCTTGCAAGCTAGTAGAGTGTTGTTCTTGTTCTTTTACTTTAGACCCAGATCTGAAAAAGTGAGAAATATTCCACGTCAATTGTAAACCAACCAAATAATTGGTGCGATCAATCCCTACTCCTTTGCTGTAATTACGGCTAAAAGCCGAGTTGTCCTGCACGTAGTTCCAATCAAAACCTGATCCGCGCCCCTGTATAACACCAAAGGCATTGAGTTGAGGTAAACGACTGCGTTGTACCACTTTTTCCATCGTCTCACTTTGTGTTATTTTTTGGGCTTGTACTTGCAAAAAAGGATGGTTTTCCCTTGGGTATTCACCATCAAAAAGCAGGGGTTTAGTCGTTACAAATACAGGATCTAACGCATAGGATTGCGTGGGTTGATCCAATGCATCAGACAATTGTTTTTCCCATTCCAATACTTTGTCTTGGGCTTTGATATAGGTTGTTTGAGCAAAAGCTACCTCTGCTTGTGCTAAGCGTTCATCTACCTGAGCGATTAACCCACTTGATGCTTTGGCCTCTGTAAGCGCATAAAAAACTTGAGCGCGGTCTACATTTCGCTGTTGAACCTCAACAATGCGCTGGGCCGCTAAAGTATTTAGATAAATAGCAGTTGCTTTTACTTGTTGTTTAAAAATCTCTTGAGCTACATCATGCTGTTGCACTGCTTGCTGCGCTTTTGCCATCGCTACACTTTGACGCGTTTTACCAAAGGAAAACACATTCCAATTGACATTGGCAAAATAGAGAGATCCAAAGGCAGCATTCCAATTTTGTTCTGCTAATGGCATGGAAGTAGCTGCTGATCCCAAGCCACCATACGCATACAACGGACCATTTTGTGCATTAATCGTACCATAGCTCTGTTGAGCGCCAAAAGTTAAATCTGGGAAATAATGTCCCTTCTGATTTTGGGTATTATACATCGAAGCTTGTAGTTTAGCTTCTTTACTTTTTATAAGGGGATAGCGTTGAGTAACCTGTTCTATAGCTTGCGCTAAAGTAAGCGTTTGAGCCGATACAGCACTGGCTGTACTCCATAGAACAACGAACGCTATTGCATTGAATTTCATTTCAAATCACGCGTTTAATTATACAATAACTTTGCATTATCCACCCATGAGGAGGATATATTCAACGTTGTGTACTAATCAAATTCGGTATACGCAATGTTTGATGTACAAAGGAATCTCCTTTGTCTGATCAAGATAATATAGGTAGGGAATTAAAATCTCTTTTGGTGCAGCGACAAACTCGTATACTGCACCAAAATAGCGGTGTAAGATAACGTCAACAAAAAATGACACCTTTAAAACCTTAAAGCTAGATTGCTGTACTTCAGACTTTACTTTTACAACTTCAACTTTGTCTTGACAGCAATTCTTTTTCGGTTCATTTACCGTATTTCCTGTTTTGCTACAAAAAGAACAGCTATCTTCCGCAAGTTGAGCATAAGCCACACTCGTTTGCTGCACCAATCCTTTACAGAGGTGCTGGTATGTACTGAAGCCTGAGGCTAAAAACAAGTACAAAAAGCTAAAAAGTATGACTAATATTCTCTTCATATGTAGGGCGAAGGTATCAACTCTCCCTTAAAAGAATATTATATAACTTTTGGAATATATTGTATAATTTTACTACAAACGCCCAAGTCTACTAGTGATTGGTAGGAAAGGGTTCTCCTTCTTTTACTTCAGCTAAATTGCCTACTAAAACGCGGTTCCACGTTGCATTACCCTTGTGTACAAAGACTTTTCCTCCTTCTTTTTTCACCGGAACAACTGGAGTAGCTACGACGGTATTTGCTTCGTTTAGCGTCCAGATATAGGCGGTAGTTTCCCGCATGAAAATAGCTTTTTCATCGAGTACTTTTACGGGAATATTGGGAATGCGAAACGTCAATTGACGGATTGCTTCTCTATTGGCTATGGAAGAGGCATTTAATGTCATGATTATTTTTCCTTCTTCACTGATGGACTTTTGAGTCAAAGTAGACAAAACAGTATGGGGCAGCTCATAGGTAGATTGATCTTGAAACACTAGCGTCGCTTTAGTTTGCGCTAAGTGATCGCGCACCAATAAATAATCTTCACTTGTCGCTTCGATTTGAATCAATTGTGATTGTCCATTCAGGATGCTTAACAACGGTTGATTGTTTTCAATCTTGCGTCCTGCACCAACTAACACTTGTCTGACTACACCGGCTTCAGTTGCCTTAATAGCCGTTTCAACATAGGTTACATGGGAAGATGACGTAAGTTTTGCTACCTGTCCTTCGCAATGGGCTAAGGTATTTTTTGCCTCCGTATAGTGTGCATATTGCACTTCGTACTTTTCTTTTGCCTCTGTGCCATCTTCTCCACGATCAATGGCCAAGAGGAGATCAAGTTGTTGTTTGACGTGAATTTTTGCGTCTTTTACTTTTCGCATGGCTTTACCTAATCCGAGGGTATCCCCTTGGGCAACGCGCAACATAGCAATTTCTTGCCCGACTTCAATTCGATCATTAACATCCACTTTTAACAAGATTAACTCGCCGCTTTGGTTTGATCGAAGCAAGCGTAATGGCGTTGGAGCTAAAGCCGTAGTATAGGTTTGATTTACTTCGATAGTTTTTTCTACAATTTCTTGTATACGAACTTCGTCCTCAGCTGGAGGCAACAGTTTGGTCGTTGTTTCTTCCTTTATGATCATGCCTTGACGCTCATTCATCCCGCGAAATCCAACCCATACCAAGAAACCAATACAACCAACGGTCATAATAATCTGTTGCGCTCTAACTTTTTTATTCTTCATAACCTTGTACTAATTCGTACAAATATAACGAACAATCACGCCATTTTAAAGTTCTTTTGTATAGGAATCAAATTTTATTTCCAATCGATTAGCCATGACCTATAAACAAAAAACTGACGCCCTTGAACCAAGAGCGTCAGCTATTATTAACTTAACACAACACCTTTTTAATGTCCGCCTAAAGCGCGATACAAGTCGATTTTCGAAACCAAATAATCGCGTTTTAACGTTGCATAATTCAAATTCCCTTGCAACGCAAGTGCCTGTGCATTAACCACTTCCAAATAGGAGGCTTTATCCCATTCAAACATCAGTTGAGTGCTTTCTAAGGAGGTGTTTAAAAGCTCAACTCTTTGTTGTACCACGCGTTCGCGTTCTTGTGTTTTATCGATTTTCACCAAGGCATCATGAACATCTGCATAACCGACAATTACAGCATTTTTAAAGCTAATAGCTGCTTTTTCGCGTTCGATTACCGCAACGTCATAAGCCGCTTTTAATCTTTTCTTTTGGAAGATGGGTTGTACCAATCCGCCAACTACAGTTCCAAATAGGGATGCAGGGGTTTGAAACCACTGTGAGGTTTCCATTGCGTTCAATCCTCCTTGAGCCGAAATGGTCAAGCTAGGATAGAGTTCACCTTGTGCAGCACCTACTTTGGCATTGGCCTTTCTCAACTCTAATTCAGCTATTTGAATATCTGGACGCTGGCTCAGAAATGTTGCAGGCACTCCAGCCTGTAATGCAGTGGAAAACTGCAATGCGCTAATCGTAGAGGTGCGTTGGATTTTTTGTGGAAAGTGATTCAACAAAATTCCCATTGCACTTTCTTGTAATGCGATTTCCTGTTCGATTTGAGGCAGTAATTCTTGGGCTTCTAACCACTGTGCTTCTGCTTGTTGAACAGCTACAAAGGACTCATTGCCTATTTCATACATTTTTTGGGTTAACGCAAATGTTTTCTCGCGCAAGATCAACCCTTCATCTGCGATGCGCAATTGCTCGTCTAACATTAACAAGTTGACGTATGCGGTAGCTACTTCAGCAACGAGTCGATTCTCAACCGCACGTTTTACTTCTTGTGTTTGTAAATACGCAGCTAAAGAGGCTTCTTTTTCTCGTCTAATTTTACCCCAAATATCCAACTCCCAAGATAAGTCTAAACGAGCGTTATAGTCTTCACTGCTACGCGGCGCTCCACTGAGTACGGTCTGACTATTTTTAGATAAATCGGTATGTGAGCCGGTTACCTCAAGGGTTAAACTAGGCAACAAACCCATCTTGGACTGCTTGTACAAAACGTTGGCCTGGTCGATATTCTTAATCGCCAATTGCAAATCTGTATTTTGTTCCAATGCAATTTGTATATACGATGCCAATTCACCATGTGCAAAAAAATCTTGCCATGACACTTCTGCTAGCGTATTTACAGTAGAATCTACCTGCATACCCGAATAAAACTGACTTGGGTTTTCTAAGGCTGGACGCTCGTAGTCTTTGCCAACTTTACAACTGGCAAAAGCCAAAGCAAGCGGTAGTATATATAAATATCTTTTCATTTCTAATATAGTTTAAACTTCTGCAGTAGGTTCTTCAGCCTGAGGAGCTCCTGAAATTTTTTCTTGTAGGTATTGGAAAAACACATACAACACTGGAATAACAAATACCCCTAATACAACTCCAAAGAACATTCCCCCTGCCGTACCAATACTAATAGAGTGGTTTCCTTGTGCTGATGAACCTTGAACGAACATTAGCGGAATTAACCCTGCCACAAAGGCAAAGGACGTCATCAAGATAGGACGCAAGCGCAAGCGCGAAGCTTCTAAAGCGGCGTCGACTATAGACAATCCTGCAGTTCTGCGCTGTACTGCAAATTCTACAATCAAAATAGCATTCTTCGCCAAGAGTCCGACCAGCATGATGAGCCCCACCTGAACGTAAATATTATTGGCGATTCCAACGGCACCAATGGCTACAAACACACCAATAATCCCTACTGGCAGAGAGAACAACACCACTAAGGGCAAGATGTAACTTTCGTATTGTGCAGCCAAAATGAAGTAAACAAACAAGATGGACAAACCGAAAATAAATATCATTTGATTCCCCGATTGTTTTTCCTCTTTACTTAATCCCAACCATTCAATTCCGTAGCCGGTAGGTAATTTTTCTGCGGCAATTTGCTCAACTTTGGCCATGGCATCTCCCGTACTCACTCCTGGGCTTATGATTCCGTTTACGGTAATAGCGTTGAATAAGTTATGGCGACTAATCGCTTGTGGGCCATACACCTTTTCCAATTTAGCAAGTGAACTGATCGGAATCATCTCTCCTGTTTGGGTGTGAACGTAAAGGGTTTTAAATGAATCTTCATTGGCTCTAAATGGCGCATCTCCTTGCACAAACACCTTGAATTGTTTTCCAAATCGATTGAAGTCATTCACCTGTGCACTTCCGTAAAACAATTGAACAGCAGCCATCATATCACTCACTTCTACCCCGTGCATTTTTGCTTTTACGGGATCAACGATAATCTTGTACATCGGGAAGTCAGATTTAAACATTGTAAAGGCTTGTACCACTTCATCTGAAGCACTTAAATCTGCATTGAATTGAGTGACCACCTCGGCAAACTCATTAATTGTTCCCCCTTTTCGGTCTTGTACGACCATTTCCAATCCGTCAAAATCACCAAATCCTGGTACAGTTGGGTTGGCAAATACGAAGAAATCTCCCTCTTTAATGGTGGACAATTGACCGTTGATATCGGTTAAAATATCGTTGATATCTGATACTTCACCGCGTTCTGTTCGATCTTTAAAGGCAATGAATCCCATTCCGTAAGCTGGGCTGGCAGCATTTCCTAAAATATTAAATCCAGAAATCGTTGTTACGGATTTGATTGCAGGATGGTTGCGCATAATCTCATCCCCTTCTTTTAATACCTTCGTTGTACGGTCAATTGACGAACCCGGAGGCAAAGACAAAGCAAACATGGCAAAGCCTTGATCTTCATTCGGAATAAATCCTTTCGGCGTGCTATTCATCAGTAAAATCATGACAGCAAATGACCCTAAAATAAGAGAAGCTCCTATAATTTTGCGCTTCAACAAAAATCGAATTCCCCCAACATAGCGGTTGGTCAACGCGTTGAATCCGCTGTTAAAGCTAGAGAAAAAGCGCGCCAAAAATCCTTTTTTACTCGTTTCTCCGTGTTCATCAGTATAGTGATTTTTTAATAACAAGGCACATAAAGCTGGACTCAAAGTCAAGGCGTTTACGGCAGAAATTAAGATCGCAATAGCTAAGGTAAAGGCAAACTGTTGGTAAAATACCCCCACAGGTCCAGTCATGAATCCGACAGGTAAAAATACGGCAGACATCACTAAGGTAATGGAGATAATCGCCCCAGTAATTTCGCTCATTGCTTTACTCGTTGCTTCTTTGGCATTTAAACCATCAATCATCATGGTAGCGTGAACCGCTTCCACTACGACAATGGCGTCATCCACCACAATTCCAATAGCGAGAACTAAAGCAAATAGTGTCAACATATTAATAGAGAACCCCAGCATATTGAGGAAAAAGAAGGTTCCAATTAGAGAAACCGGTACCGCAATGGCGGGGATTAACGTAGATCTAAAATCCTGCAAGAACAAATAAACGATCAAGAACACCAATAAAAACGCTTCAATAAGCGTTGTTTTCACTTGGTTAATGGACTCGTCGAGTTGGGTTTTACTCGCAAAGGTTACGTTGTAATTCAACCCTTTAGGCAATTGAGGTTTCAACTCCTCTAAAACTCCGTAAATTTGGGTTTGAATTTCATTGGCATTGGATCCATTAGTTTGGAAAACAGCCATAGAAACAGCTTCTTTTCCATTGACTTTATTTTCTTCGTCATAAGCAACAGCGCCAAACTCAATACGTGCAATGTCTTTCAGATACAAAATATTTCCATTGCTATCTGCTTGAACGACAATTTGTTCAAATTGTTCAGGCGTATTGTATTTTCCAGGATACGTTAAGGTGTATTGAACAGCACCACCAGCATTTTGTCCTAAATTTCCTGCAGCAACTTCCAAACTTTGACTTTGGATTGCGCGTTCCACATCCGAAGGAGTTAAACCGCGATTGGCTAATTTGTGTGGATCTAACCACACGCGCATAGCGTAATCTTTTTCTCCAAAAAGCTGTACGTTTCCAACCCCTTTGATGCGCTTTAATGCACGTACTACATTAATTCTCGCGTAGTTTTGAACAAAGGTTTCATCGTATAACGCAGCATCGTCACTGATTAAATCAATAACCATAATCATTCCGCGTTGTTCTTTTTGTGTGGTAATACCGGCGCGAATTACTTCTTCAGGTAGAATTCCCTGAACTTGAGCCACTCTATTTTGTACGTTTACAGCGGCTTGATCAGGATCTGTTCCCAATTCAAAAAAGATGGTAATTGTAGCCGTACCGTCATTACTCGCCGTTGATTCGATGTGCGTCATGCGCTCCACCCCATTGATCACTTCCTCTAAAGGAGTCACCACCGATTTTAATACGGTTTCGGCATTTCCTCCAGGGTAAGAAGCGTGAACCGCAACACTAGGCGGTGCAATATCGGGAAACTGTTGGATTGGTAATTCTTTTAGTCCTACAAAACCAAGAATAACCAATATGACAGATATCACGGTAGCCAATACAGGCCTGTGAATTATTTTTTTTAGCATGGATGTAGCTTATTAAATTGAATCGTTTGTTGTTGTTTTAGTTTTATAGGACGCTTTCTTCTCTTTTGTCCTTCTGCTCCTTTTCAGCAGCGCTAATTTGTGCGTTTGGCGTAGCTTGTATAGGTGCTACCACATCTCCATCAGCAATTTTATCCAATCCCGTGGTAACGATGGTCTCGCCGTTTTCAATGCCACTTTGGACGAAATACGTATGCAAGTTTTTACCTACGATTTTCAATTGGCGTTGTTCCACCTGATTGTCTTTTCCAAGAACATAAGCAAACACCTTATCTTGTAAATCCAAGGTAGCGGCAATTGGTACTTGCAGTACACCTTCTTTCTTAGCGATCAAGCTTACAATACCCGTTCCACCATTTCTCAACAATTTATCAGGATTATCAAAAACCGCACGTACACTCAAGGCATTTGTAGCTTTGTCAAACTCCCCGTTAATCATATCTACTTTTCCTTTTAGCGGATAGATATCACCATTGCTCAACTGCAGTTCGAGGTCCATGGGTAAAACATCTGCTTGCCCGTTATTTCCTTTTACCAGGTCAAAATAGTCTGCCTCGGTAAGGGAAAAATAGGCGTAAATTTGAGAGATATCCGACATAGTCGTTAGGGGTTCAGGTTCACCTGCGGTTACTAAATTCCCTACTAGCTTAGGAATTCGACCTAAAAATCCATCAACTGGTGCAGTTACGGTACAATAGCTCAAGTTCAACTGCGCTTCTGCAACTGCTGCTTTGGCTTGTGCCACCATTGCTTTTGCGCTATCTAAGGCTGCATTTGCCGTTTGCAATTGGATTGGAGATACAAACTTATTATCCACCAGCGATTTTACCTTATCCAACTCTAGTTGTGCATCTACTAATGCCGATGAAGCTGCTTTTAATGTCGCTTCTGCATGTTGCAACTTAATTTGGTAAGGTTGACGATCAATCAGGAAAAGTGCCTGTCCTTTTTTGACATAGCTTCCTTCTTTCACCAATATTTTGTCGATATATCCTGTGGCTTGTGCTCTAACTTCTACGTTAACCTTCCCCTGTAAAGCAGCGGTATACTGACGGGTAATTTCAGCATCACCAAGCGCTATACGTTCGGTTTTCACTTCCACATGCCCTCCCATCTGTGCGGCATCATTGGTGTTTTGTTTACATCCTACTGCAAGAAGTAAGAGTAAAACTGCTCCTCCAACATAAGCAAATACGCTTAGGTTTCTATAAACTCTACTCATAAAATTTTATATTACGCAACAAAAATGAAAAAAAGGAAATTTCAAACTAGTATTATTGTTTTGAAGCGTAAAAAAAGGGGGCTGAAGCGTAAAATAAAACACCTAATCTGGGAATTAAACAGAAAAAGCTACCGAAGTAGCTTAAGAGTTCAACCAATTTTTAAACAAAGGAGCTTTGTCTCTACTGATAATTATTTCCCGCTGTGGATCGCGAATCAAGGTTACCTTTAATTTTCCGTTGTAGTAGTTTTGTATGTTGTGAATACTGTCTATCTCTAAAATGTGCTGTCTATTCGCTCTAAAAAAAGAGGCAGGATTCAACTCTTCTTCTACTTCTTCCATCGTTTGACTGAGAATCATTTCGCTTTTGTCTTTCAGGACCAAATGGGTGATTTTTAACTCCGAATAGAGATAATCGATTTCCTCTACTTTGACAGTTCGAAATCCATCTTTATACGGAATCAGAAAACGCGAGCGGTAAACAATTTCCTTTTTATTTAAACTGCCTAAAATATTTTGAATGGAATCAGTTAATCCTATAGTAGTGGTTAAACCTTTAAACTTGGTCAAGGCTTGTTGTAAATCCTCTTCCTGTACAGGTTTCATGATATAATCAATGCTGTTTACTTTAAATGCTTTCAAGGCATACTCATCGTAAGACGTTGTAAATATAACGGGGATTGTGATGTGTATTTGTTCAAATATTTCAAAACACAAGCCGTCCTCTAGGCGAATATCCATGAAAATCAAATCCGGTGATGCATGAGTTTGCAACCAACGAACACAAGACTGCACGCTTTCCACCACAGCTTGTATCTCCATATCGGGTTCTATCTGATGCAAGAGACGGGTTAGCCTATTTGCATTTCTTTCTTCATCTTCGACAATCAATACCTTCATACTCCGTGTTTATTTAATTTGTAATACTTTTTTCTCTCACTGCTAACAAAGGTAATTTCACTAGAAACTCCGCTTCATTGCGCACGATTTGAACCTCTAACTTACTCAATAAGCGATAGCGATCAACGACATTTTTTAATCCTACTTTGGATGAAGGTAGCTCGACCACCAACTTTTGTAGGTTATTGCGTACAACAACATACTGATTGACGACCTCGATATGAATAATTAAGGGGTGTTCTTTGGATGCACTATTGTGTTTTACTGCATTTTCCACCAATAACTGCAAGGCAATTGGTGCTACAGCATAGGTATTTTGACTTGCCTCGTCTATGCTAATTACAAGATCCACTTTGCGTCCCATGCGCTCCTTAATCAGATAAAAATAAGACTCGACAAAGCTTATTTCTTCTTTTAAGCTGATGGTGTTTTTTCTGACGTTGGAAAGCATATAGCGATAAACCAATGCCAAATGGTCGATAAACTTCACCGCAATTTGCTGATCTTCAATAACCAATTCCGACAAAGTACTAAAATTATTAAATAGAAAATGAGGATCCAATTGCATTTTCAGGGTTTCTAATTCTGCCTGACTCGCAATGCGTTCCAACTGTTCTGCTTTAAGTTTTAATTCTGCTGCATCCATCATTGAGTTCTTCCAATTTTTGATTAAAAAATATCCGGTGTGAATGACACTAATAAAAATACCTGTATTAATACTGATTAACAAGGATTGCCAAACATCTATTTTTGCTTCTAAGTCAAAGACTTCTCCAGACTCAAAAGGGATCAAAACCAAATATGCAATATTGAGTATACAATAAACAGTAAAGATGCAAAAAATTAAGAGCAACAGCTGTACGATCACCCGCCAAGCTGCGTATTTAGTCCAAGGCAAAACCTTATTTAAGGCATGACTCAATTGCAAACTAATTTCGCCAATAAGCGTACAATACACCAAAATCATAATACCTGATTGCCAAAGTCCATCATCATCAATGGTTGTATACCATTCAGGGTCATAGGGATTCAGCAAAAAATGCGAAAAAAGGTATAATACAAAAACAGCTGGAATTACAACTAGCCGATAATGTTTTGTAAAAAGCGATTGGTCTGCTTTATTTTTTGTCAACTTTCTTTCCATTATTTTATCAAAAGTAAACAGCTTTTTGCTGAACTGTTAAGATTCCTTACCCAATAGGAGTAATTATATGATGAATCGTACAAATGTACTACCGTATCTTGAAACCCACAACTTGGGGTTAACACCAATACAAAAATGCGTAAAAAAAGCCAGCTTTAGAAGCTAGCTTTTTTTGTATGTGGTTAAAAACCATAATTTTTGCGTCCTATTTCTCGTACTACTAGTGTTTTAGCAACACTATCGTGCAAGGTCTGTTTTTTTGCACTTCCAAAGTATAAAAAGTATCCAATAAAGAAGATAAATCCAGAGACAAGGGACATAAAAAATCGCCCTGTTGCTTGACCGAAATCAATTGGATTTCCCTCTTCACTAATACACTTAATATTCATCGCTCGTTGGCCTACGGTTGCTTGATCACTGCTCGAGTGCAGTAGTGCATAGTACAGCCATGGTCCCACAAGAGGAAGAATACTCAAAAGCAAACAGATCAACCGATCAAGTATAAAAGCAACCAGCCGATCTCCAAATGCTGCGTATCTATAATATAGTTCTCCCTGAGGGGTAAATAAGGTTATATGCATATTATCAGCATGATAAACCACATTTCCCACGCGTTGTTCTTGCGTATTTAATTGATATCCACCTTGTGGATTGGGGAAATTATATTGAAATACCGCTTGTAAGTCTTCAATTTGCCTAGCTTCTACCCAGTTTTCAAGGCCTTCAAACCACACTAAAGTAGAGGGTGAAATCCTCATTTCGATTAGCTCTTCTTTTGAATAGGGCCCCTGCTTTTGGCTGTCAATTACAATAAAATACATCTTTTCCATGTCCATGTTTTTACTGTAAAAATACGAAAGCATTCGGTATCTCCCTATTTTTTTTACCGCTCTAAGGTGTAAAAGTAACTAACTCAATCGCCGTTATATCATCATGTCCAATGACATCTACATATAATGAATTATTTTTTAGCTCTTTAATTTTAAATGTAAACGATTGCCCAAATTCTTCACTATCTACAACTATTACATCATTATCCAATAGCCAAGTCCCGCGATCTTCTTTCAAACTGTACTTGTCGACAGCTTTGAAATTCTTTCCTTTTAAGGAAATATGCACAGCGGAAACTTGGTAAGCGAAACGCGCAGCTCCTTTACATGATTCCGTGAATTCAAAGTGTGCAGCGATCCAATCTTTTTCTAAATGATTCTCTTTTACGGATTTAATCGATCGCTGTTCGATCTCATTTCCGCCTTCATCATTACTACAACTTACCACTGACATACCAAGACTAACTGATACTACAACAGCCAAGGTCCATTTTAAAACTTTTTTCATAACATAGTCTATTAAGGGGTTAAACAATAGTTACTTTTAATTTTATGTTCTAAACTACTTTTCTTTGATGTATCTAATTTACTAAAAAATACTTAACAAATAATTATTTTACTAATTTTTGCAATATAAATCATATTTTAACCAAAATAGGTAAAAATTCAAAAAATCCACAGTTAAAACAATAAACTAAATTTTAAAAAGACGTCTTTATTACTTATTAACTTGTCACAAAAGTATTTTAATATCTACTAGGCAAAAATGACAAATATCATCAGTATTTACGATACTTTACCGATATTTAGAGTAGAAAAACTTACCTAAACACAGCAGACTTAAAATCAAACCCTTACCGTCCGATTATCTAAAATCGTTCTAAAAATTAACTATATATTAACAAATTGTATCTTTTTTTACTGCTTTTAAAGTTGGAGCACAATAGCTTAAAGATTTAGTTACACAACGGACTTAGTGATAAAATAACGCCAAGTAAATTGGTTTATCGTTTATTTATTTTTAATAAAATTTCACAAATGACGAATCCATAAAAAAAATACAATGCGAAAAATGCATTGTATTTTTTTTTGAAAAACATAGGGTATACCATTTACTACTATTTTTTTTCATTTAAAATCATGGGACTAAGCCCTAATTTTTGAAATAAGCGTTGATCTTGATCCAAAGCAGGGTTTGGTGTAACGAGTAAAGTTTGGTCTTCCCCGGAGAAGATTGAGTTTGCGCCGGCAAAAAAGCACCAACCTTGCTCCGCTTCGCTCATTTCTAAACGGCCTGCGCTTAATCGGACCATGGTTTTAGGCATTAGAATACGAGCTGTAGCAATCATGCGCACCATTTCCCAACTATCTGTTTTGGGCAAATCTTCTAAAGGTGTTCCTTTGACGCGAGCCAATGCGTTAATAGGGACAGATTCGGGGTGTTTTTCCATTGTACTCAAAGTCAAAAGCATAGCAATCCGATCCTGATCGGTTTCTCCTAAACCGATGATTCCACCCGAACAAACGGTAATTCCCGCTTTTCGCACCGATTCAATGGTGTTCAATCGCTGGTCATAGGTTCGCGTTGAAATGATATCTTTATAATGGGATTCAGACGTATCTAAATTGTGGTTATACGCATAAAGTCCAGCTTCTTGTAGGCGTTTTGCCTGATTTTCAGTCAACATACCCAACGTACAGCAAACCTCCATATTGAGTGCATTTACGCCTTTTACCATCTCAATCACTTGATCGAAGTCGCGGTTATCGCGTACCTCACGCCAAGCTGCAGCCATACAAAATCGAGAAGAACCATTGGCTTTTGCCTTTTTTGCGTGCTCTAAAACAGTTTCTACTGACAATAATCGCTGTACTTTTATGTCCGTATGATAACGCGCTGCTTGCCCACAATAGGAACAATCTTCTGGGCATCCTCCTGTTTTTATCGACAACAATGTACTTACTTGTACTTCACTGGGGTTGTGAAATTGTCGGTGGATACTTGCTGCTTGATAGACCAATTCCATGAGAGGTAAATCGTATATCGCTTGAATCTCCTCTTTGGTCCAATTGTTGCGAACAATCGCTTTTGGCGGTGTCGATGTTGTAGTCATAATCTAGTTTAATTTTGAGTAAAGCGCCAAAAATATTGAGCAGAACATCAGAAGTAGGCATCCGGTATAAAAAAACAACCTAGACCGGTTGACAAAGACCATAAAAAAAAGAAGCCCTAAAAAGGACTTCTTTTTTTAATCTAACCACACTCTTTTTATTTTCAGACGAGGGTCTGAAAACCAACACAAAGTTATCGGTATACGAGGTATACCACAACACGATATTTTATACGTTAAAAACAGAATCTTTTAATCACTTACACACAATTCTTCTGTTTTTATCTAACTTGTATTTTAGCTATCTTGTTTTTTTGCGTTCCATTTGTTTAAATCTATCTTAACGCAACACAACGCTAAGATTATATTCTTTACATTTGAACAAAGCAAAATTCCATATTAATTTCAACCTTTACTAGGACATTTGTCCCTTTAATGATAAATATATGTTAAGAATAAACGTTGATTTTTTATCCTATATCGAATCCATCGCCCACAAAGACATCATTGCCGATAAAATTCAATTGGTACAGTATAACCCCAAAGATATCTTATTGACTCAAGGGGAGCAAATCACCAAGATCATTGTAATCCGCGAGGGAATAACCAAATGTTATATAACAGAAGAAAACGGCAAGGAGTACATTCCTGAATTTTTGAGTCGTGGAGAAATTATGGGTGAAATCGAATATCTTGGCAAAATGCCGTGTTTGTGTTCAGTCGAAGCCATTTCTTATGTCAATGCCTATGTAATACCGTTGTCTATTTTTGACCATTTGCTCAAAACCGACCTCACCTTCAACAACGTACTGTTATCGGTTGAGGCCTTGCGCGTTTATCACACTAGCGAACGGGCTTCATTTCAACAATTGTATACGGTTGAACACGCTTTAGAAAAATTATTGGCTCTACAGGAGAAAAACCAAGTAGATATCTCTAAGGAGGATATGGCCTCGTATTTGGGTATTACCACGAGAACCTTAAATCGCGCCTTAAAAAAGATACAAGAGGAAGAATAAGTCAATTCTTCCCCTATTTTACTGGATTAAAAATTAAATCCAACAGATAGTTGAATATAATTGGCGCGTTCAAAATAATTCTTATACTCTTTAGGGGTATGCACATTATATTTGTTCCAGTGATAGTGCAACCCTACAACGCCTCGAAAATTTTTCGATACGTTGTATTGATATTCTGTTCCTACCAACATTCCTGTTCCTGACATGGATTTGATATCGATATATTCTCCTTTAGAAGTAAAAGAGAGGTCATAGATTCCAAACTCGGGTTTAAACGTACTGCTAGGTGTAATATCTAATTGATAAAAAAGGGTTGCTCCTCCTTTGATTTGTTGGGAAGAAGTAACTAATCCGATCATCTGAGTATCCACTACTTTGAGCTTAGTGAATCCAGCAAATAAAGCTACCCCCACATTCTTATAGCGAACAATTCCCAACTTTACGTCTGCTCCCATGTTGTGGACCCTGTGGGCATCAGCCATCATATTATCACCGAAGTAAAAAGAATTGGTGAAGTAAAAACTCGTATTGCGCAGCCATATGACTTTGTCTTTAGAATCTTGTGCTTGTGTTTGAATTGAACTAAGCCCCATACACATAACTAATCCAACTAGCTGTATTGCTTTCTTTATTTCCATCTTATTCCTTTTTAGCGATATCAGTAGTACCTAAATCAATAACCCTAGTTGCTCTGACAAATTTACCATTCAAGATGAATTTACTGTATTTATCAAGCTTTATCACATATTTATAATAGCCTCCAGGGAAGCTGACTTTAAAAGCTCCATGCTCATCTGTATAAGTTTCATTCACTACGGTATAGCGATAAGTAGGATCGTTGAGATTATTGTCCAAAGGCTTTTCACTTGTATCGACATTTGAATTAATGTCATAAGCATCAATTACCACTAATTCATGCTGCAGTGGTTTCCCATCCTTGACAAAAGTTCCTTGTACGACATAACGTTCATCACCTTCATACTGGCGTTCTATACACGAAAACAATCCGAATACGCAAAAGAGAAATACAATGGTTCTTTTCATAATTACATTAACTTAATATTAAGCTAATATATTAATTATAGAACATAAAAAAAGGAAATTATCAAAAATTATTCACCCATAAAACATAAAAACCTAGTTAAGACATAAATTTACTCCCTTCCGATGGTGCGAATTTGCAATCCGCGCCTTTAGCTAATGCGATAGCGCAGATTACTTTTTTTACAATCGTTTTTTGCTATTCACAAGCTACATGAATACGATACAAACCTACATCAGTCGAAATTAACCTGAAATATCTCCTTCCGTGTTTTTCTACTATTTGGAAAACAAAAGCACAAATGGGTTTGTTTTTCCATCAAAAAAAAGCACACACAACTGTTATTCAGTCGTTTATTTGGTTTTATTTTACTCTTGTTCGGGTCTTCTTCGACAATCCTTTGTATTTACGGGGGTTTATCGCCCATTTACCGAAGCTGACTCGAACATGACTCGAACAAGACCCGAACAAAACCCTATCCGATGACGCGGATTTGCAATCCGCGCCTTCATCTATCTATCCCCCTGTTGTTAGTTTATGAAATAAGAACTATGAATATCTGTTGTTTGTATTTTGTTGAGATTGTTCTATAGATTGAAACAACTATTTTCACTGCACAATTAAAAATCCGCACGATCAGGACACCCCATGAAAAAACCCCGCCTTTTTTAGACGGGGTTTTGTTTTATAGGCTTTTTAGACAGCCTCTTTTATTGTTCTAGTTTACAATCTATTGCATGAATTTGCTCACATCAACTTGCAATCCTTTGGCAATTCGCATACCTAAGTCCGCATCCGCTCTAAACCAGTGACATAACTGACGCATGATAATTTCCTCTCGTTTAGGTCCGTCGATTCCCGACATAGCGCTTACGATATTCGCCACTGTATTTGCTTTGGCTTCGTCCGTCATAATACGATATAGGTTTCCTGGTTGTGTAAAGTGATCATCCTCCCCAACACCATTTCTATCATAGTGGTCAGCTACTACTTGTTGCCCTAGATCTAAAGCCGGTTCTTTATAGCTTTCGTCTATCAGCATCGAATCAAAACTATTTGGGTAATAGTTTGGTTCACTTCCCCCATTGCCATCTATGCGCATGCTTCCATCTCTGTGGTAGTTGTTTGTAGCAAATGGGCAGCGGTTAACTGGAATTTGCTGGTAGTTTGCTCCCAAGCGATAGCGTTGTGCATCAGGATAAGACAAGATACGTCCTTGTAGCATACGGTCAGGAGAAAATCCGATACCATCGACAATATGTGTTGGTGCAAAAGCAGCTTGTTCTACGTCTTGGAAGTAGTTATGTGGGTTTTTATTTAGTTCAAGCACTCCAACATCAATCAATGGATAGTCTTTATGTGGCCAAACTTTGGTTACGTCAAATGGATTTACTTTTGCCACGCGACTTTCTGCTTCGGTCATTACTTGAATTTTAAGGTTCCATTTTGGGAATTCTCCTTTTTCAATGTGTTCAAAAAGATCGCGTTGTGCGTAATCCATATCCGTTGCACGCATAGCATCGGCTTCAGGCCCTGTTAAGTTTTTAATACCTTGAGCAGTTTTGAAGTGAAACTTCACATATACGCGTTCATTGTCCTTGTTGATCATTGAGAAGGTATGGCTACCATATCCATTCATGTGTCTATAACCAAATGGGGTACCGCGATCTGACATCAAAATCAACACTTGGTGTAAACTCTCAGGATTCAAGGACCAGAAGTCCCACATCATCGTTGCCGATTTTAAGTTTGTCTGTGGATGACGCTTTTGGGTGTGAATAAAATCACTAAACTTTTTCGCATCTTTAATAAAGAAAACAGGCGTATTGTTTCCAACGAGATCCCAATTTCCATCTTCTGTGTAGAATTTCACAGCGAACCCACGTGGATCGCGCTCAGAATCAGCTGATCCTTTCTCCCCACCTACCGTAGAGAAACGCAAGAATACATCTGTTTTTTTCCCTACTTCACTAAATAATTTTGCTTTGGTGTATTGAGTGATATCATTCGTTACAGTAAAGGTACCAAAAGCACCCGAGCCTTTGGCGTGTACCACGCGCTCTGGAATGCGTTCTCGGTTAAAGTGTGCCATCTTTTCATGCAAGATGTAATCTTGCAACAATACTGGTCCACGCTCACCCGCTGTCATCGAATTTTCATGTTCTACATAAGGTCTCCCTGCTGCTGTTGTTAGTTTTTTGTTTTCCATAGTGCTATACTTTATTTCGTTATTTTCTAATTCAAAGATACTAATTATCAACCCTTTGCCAGAAGTATTCTCATACCAATAGGTTATAATTGAATAAATAAAATCTATGGATGCGAAAATAACAATAAATAAAATCAATTAGATAGATACACTTTAAGCGGAGAAATCGAATCAAAGAACGGATGCAATAGGCTCAAAACACGGATAAACATTGCATAAATTGGCGGTTTACTCAAATAAAAAAAGCACCTTTAACTAGTAAAGGTGCTTATAGTATCATTCAAGTAGATGATTTAGTTGTTTGGGAAAATTTTCAACACTTTAGAGCAATTTTCTCTAACTTCATCAACTAATTCGGGGTGTTCGTTTAATTTAAGTCCATAAGAAGGAATCATTTCTTTGAACTTTGCTTGCCAAGCTGGCGAATTAAATTCAGTTGGGAAACAGTTTGCAAGTAATTTTAGCATAATAGCTGTTGCGGTCGATGCTCCAGGAGAAGCTCCTAATAGAGCGGCAATTGAGCCATCTGCAGCGTTTACTACTTCTGTTCCGAACTGTAGAATACCTTTACCGTCTTTATCTCTTTTAATTACTTGTACGCGTTGTCCAGCGTGTTCCACTTTCCAATCCTCGTCTTTTGCATTAGGAAAATACTCTTTTAGGGATTCATATCGCGATTTATCGGATTGTAGCACTTGCCCAATTAAGTATTTAGTTAAGTCTAGGTTGCGTATTCCCGCACCTAACATAGGACCGATATTGTTTAGTTCCAATGACTTAAACAAGTCCATATTCGATCCGCGTTTCAAGAATTTCGTAGAGAATCCCGCATAAGGTCCGAATAACAAAGAGTGTTTTCCGTCGATAAAACGTGTATCCAAGTGTGGCACAGACATAGGAGGTGCACCTACCGATGCTTTTCCATATACTTTTGCCATGTGTTTTTTCACGATTTCAGGGTTATTACACACCAGCCATTCTCCACCAACTGGAAATCCTCCATACCCTTTACTTTCAGGGATATCTGCCTTTTGCAACAACAAGATTGCTCCTCCACCTGCACCGACAAACACAAATTTTGCTTTGACTTTTTTGTGTTCCCCTGTTTTTTCATCTTTTGAAGAAACGCTCCATTTATCACCTTTGCGCTTAATATCCGTCACTTGATGATTAAAGTGTACGTTTACGCCGTCTTCTTGGGTGAGGTGATCAAAGATTTCTCGGGTCAATTCACCGAAGTTCACATCCGTACCTATAGGCATATAGGTTGCGGCATAAACGTCGTCTAACTTTCTTTCTTCCATTAGAAGTGGTGCCCAAGCTTTGATTTGGTTCACGTCTTTTGAGAACTCCATCCCGTGGAACAAAGGGTATTTTTGAAGCTCATTGTATCGTTTTTCCAAGAAATTCACATTATCTTTCCCCCATACAAAACTCATATGTGGTACAGAATTGATAAATTTTCTAGGATCTTTTAAAACATTTTTATTTACCAAGTATGACCAGAACTGCCTAGAAAGTTCGAATTGCTCAACAATGCTAATAGCTTTAGTTGCGTCAATACTACCATCGGGTTTTTCTGGTGTATAGTTTAATTCACAAAATGCAGAGTGTCCTGTACCTGCATTATTCATTGCGTCTGAGCTCTCAGCCGCAGCGCGATCTAAACGCTCTAAGATTTCTATTTTTAGGTTCGGATTCAATTCTTTTAGTAAGATTCCAAGAGTAGCACTCATGATTCCGGCTCCTACCAAAACAACATCAACCTCAGATTTTTGTATACTTGACATTATATCGAATATTTATTTATGTGCAAAATTAATTTTTATCTACAGGAAAAACAGTTTTTTACGACTAAAATTTTAAAAAAGAACGAATTAAAACGCATTACGTCCCATATAATCTTGTAGAATTATAGTGGCAGCGATTTCGTCTATCAAAGCTTTATTCTGCCTTTGTTTTTTCTTCAAGCCACTATCTATCATGGTTTGGAAAGCCATTTTAGACGTAAAACGCTCGTCAATCCGCTCAACAGCCATGGTAGGAAATGTATTTTTAAATGCAGTGATAAACGCATTTAAAACGGGTGTTATTTCCGATGGCTCATTGTTTAAGCGTTTGGGTTCACCAATGATTACTTTTTCTACATTTTCTTTCTGAAAATAATCTTTTAAAAAAGACATTAATTCACTTGTATTCACAGTTGTTAAGCCCGATGCGATAATTTGAAACTCATCGGTTACTGCGATACCTGTTCTTTTTTGACCAAAATCAATAGCTAATAAACGTCCCATTTTAGTATGTAAATGTCCCGTATGATGATTGAATCGTTAATTTTTTATCTGCTGCATCTTCTACACGCCCTACGATTTGTGCTCTTACATTAAATGTTTTTGCGATAGCGATAATATCTTCTGCAATAGCAGGGTTTACGTACAATTCCATGCGATGTCCACAGTTGAATACCTGATACATTTCTCTCCAATCGGTTTTTGATTGTTCTTGTATCAATTGAAACAAAGGAGGAACGTCAAATAAATTGTCTTTGATAATATGAAGATTATCTACGAAGTGTAAGATTTTCGTTTGTGCACCACCACTACAGTGAATCATTCCATGAACATCATTTGCCTTGTATTTATCCAAAATGGCTTTGATGATAGGCGCATATGTTCTGGTTGGTGAAAGCACTAATTTTCCTGCGTCTATAGGTGCATTTGCAACTGTATCTGTTAAGTGAACCTTTCCTGAATAGACTAGTTCTTCTGGTACAGATGCATCATAGCTCTCAGGATATTTTGCAGCTAAAGAATGATCAAACACATCATGACGAGCCGAAGTAAGTCCGTTACTTCCCATACCGCCATTGTAGTCTTTTTCGTAAGTTGCTTGTCCGAAGGACTCTAATCCTACGATCACATCTCCTGCTTTAATATTGGCATTATCAATAACGTCACTGCGTTTCATACGTGCAGTAACTGTTGAATCTACGATGATTGTGCGCACTAAGTCGCCCACATCAGCTGTTTCTCCTCCAGTGGAGTGAATCGTAACACCAAAAGATTTTAGTTCTTCGATAAGTTCTTCTGTTCCGTTGATGATAGCCGAAATCACTTCGCCAGGAACCAAGTTTTTATTTCGTCCAATTGTGCTAGACAACAAAATATTATCTGTTGCACCCACACACAATAAATCGTCAATATTCATGATTAAGGCATCTTGAGCAATCCCTTTCCAAACAGAAATATCTCCTGTTTCTTTCCAATACATATAAGCTAATGACGATTTTGTTCCTGCTCCATCTGCATGCATAATCAAACAATATTCTTCATCACCTGTTAGATGATCGGGAATAATTTTACAGAATGCTTTAGGAAACAATCCCTTATCTATGTTCTTAATTGCATTGTGAACATCTTCTTTCTCAGCAGAAACTCCGCGAAGCGCGTATCTATTACTTGAACTCATAAATAGTGTGTTGTTTGTGCAAATTTAATGCGAATGTTATTGTAAAACAAAGCTTTTTACATTAACATTTTTTTACCTCTTTTTTGTTTATTTTTTGACTAATTGAAAAACAAAAAAATCTACTAATTCAACTTAGTAGATTTTTTTTCTTAAATTTCTTGAAGAAGTTCAATCAAACGATCGATATCTTCTTTTGTATTTTCATGGCTAAAAGACAATCTTAAGCTTGGTTTCTTCAAATCTTCTTCGTCCAGGAATTGCGCTAACACGTGTGATGGCTTTTGGCTACCAGATTGGCAAGCACTTCCTCTTGACACAGCAATTCCTTTCATATCTAATTGAAACAACATCATGGCTGCCTTTTCTTGCGTCATGGGCAACAATACATTTAAGATATTGTAAAAACCATCTTTGTTTCCGTTGAACTTAACATCAGGATAAACTTCTAACAAACGCTGTTGGCAGTATGCTTTTATACCAGCGATATAAGCGCTTTCTTCTTCTAACAAGTCATAGGCCATTTCCAATGCTTTGGCCATTCCTACTACTTGGTGTACTCCTTCGGTTCCTGCGCGTAATCCTTTTTCTTGTTCTCCCCCAAAAATTACGGGTTTCAAAACATTTTTCTTGCGGATAAAAGCGAATCCAATGCCTTTAGGTCCGTGGAATTTATGTGCACTTGCCACAATAAAATCGATCGGTAAGGCGCTTAAATCCAAGCGTTTCTTTCCTATTGATTGAACCGTATCACAGTGAAAAAGTGCTTGATGCGTTTCGCACAAATGCGCTACCTTCTCTAAATCTAATTCCGTGCCTACTTCGTTGTTTACGTGCATTAAACTGACCAAGGTCTTTTTGTCCTCTTGCAATAGGCGCTCTAGTGTTGCATAGTCAATTTCACTTGTAGGATTAACGGGTAAAAATACCACCTCAATCCCATACGTTTGCTCTAAATGCTTTACTGTATTTAAAACAGCGTGGTGTTCTAATTTGGTTGTGATAATGCGCTCTACGCCTAAATCGCGTACGGCAGAAAGCAAAATCCAGTTGTTTCCTTCCGTACCACATGAAGTAAAAATAATCTCTGAAGAATTGACATTAAATTGTTTGGCAATTGTTTTTCTTGCCCCTTCAATTAATGCTTTCGCATGCCGTCCGATTGAATAGGTCGATGAGGGATTACCAAAATCATTTCTCAATACTTTCACCATTTCGTCAATTACTTCTGGTCGAACAGAAGTCGTTGCGGCATTATCCAGATAAATTTGTTTCATTACTTAATTAATTATAGCAAGCTTGGTTACATCCCATTTGGAACGTAATTATGTTTTATAAGTCGTTTTTTTATTCGTCGTACAAATGTAATAAAAACAAAAAAGATATTGCTAAAATCACTTCTATATTATCACATTATATCTTTTTCCCTAGTCGTACTGGAGGAAACTACAAACAATACCTGCTGTGGTGTTGGGAAGTCAATAGATGCAACAGCGAGTTTAAAAATCTTGACTTGCATCAATTTTTAGGTTAAAAATTAAGGGGAATTTTGTCAAAAACAATCAAAATGGATAGTACTGCACTTCTTTCAAACCTATTAACACTCACGCATCAAATCAAAAAAGAGGCAGAAGAACTTCAACTACTCCCGGACCTTTCTTTGCAGATGAGACCGCGTTCAGCGAGTTGGAGTATTGTAGAATGTATTGAGCACCTCAATTACTATGGTTATTTCTACCTTCCAGAAATTACCATCAAAATGAGCACAGCCCCCTCTTATCCTCCCTCTTCTATTTTCAAAAGTGGTTATTTTGGCAACTACTTAGCTAAAAGAATATTGCCCAAAGCCAAACTCAATAAGATCAAAGCTGCAAAAGCAATGAATCCCAGTAATAACAAGTTAGATCGCAATGTTTTAACGGTTTTCATTCAGCAGCAAAACAGCCTTATTGCTCTTTTAGAACAAGCGAAGACAGTGAATCTAAATCGAATCAAAACCTCAACTTCCATTCACCAATGGATCAAACTTCGTTTAGGAGATACCTTAAAACTTGTTGTTTTTCACAACTTGCGGCATATGGTACAAATACAAAACATCTTGGTCCATCAGAAACTTGAAAAACAAAACTATTTATCGTAAACAAGCCTCAAAAATAAGCCGTCAATCGGATGCCTACGGTCATATAGTTAAACGGGCTCCGATCTGTAAAGGCTTGGGGATCTCCAGGATCTAAAAAGTCTGGATGAATGCTGTAGTTGTATTTCAATTGGCTATGATTAAAATCGGCATAGAAAGTTGCCCCCAAATTAGAGGCAAAAGTATAGGTCAAGGCCGTACCTGCTGTAAACTGAATGGCATTCTTTGGCTTATACGAAGCCATGATAAGTGCTTGACTTTCTTCTAGGGATTGATTCGGGCTGTCGTATTTCAATTTAAGGTGTCCCTGTGCTGCAATACTATACCCCACTAATCCTTTAAACATCAAGTTCCAACGATCTGAAAAATGAACCGCATAGTAAGGCCCTACACCAATATTCAAAAAGCCTAAAGATTCCGTTATAATATCTGCATTGTTGGCATATTCGGGTGTATCGGGATTTACAGGAATAGAAACTCTACTTTTATTAAAAGGGAAACCTGCAACTGCAAATTGCCCTCCTACTCCCCAATTTTTAGTAAAGAAATAAGCCCCTTCGAGTCCAGCTTCCCAGCCCAAACGCGCTAAGGTTTCGTCCTCTTCATCTTCAACAATACTTTCTAGAGCTACAGCAGACCCTAATTTTATGGCTAAAAACGACGGATTTTCATTGCTTTCAAGTTGAGAGAGTAGGCTCAAGTTATCCCCTTTATTCCCATAGATTTTATCGACAAAGAAATAGGCTAACTGAGAGGATAAAATCCCAATCCCTGCACCAGCAAATACGTCAGACACCCAATGCCTGTTGTTTAATCCTCTACCTACGGCTGTCATAGTAGCCACTCCGTATCCTCCAATGGAATAAGCAGGATTGACTAATCCGTATTCGCGATCTAAAAACGCAGCATTAGTAAATGCATTGGCCGTATGCCCTGAAGGAAAAGAGTTACGCGATGAACCGTCTGGGCGTTCTACTTTGGCCGTATATTTAATTCCATTCACTAAAATTGCCATAATCGCTACACTCGTTGCGTAGGTAATGGCGGAACGCTTGAATTCATTACGCCCTTTTACACCGGAGGCTTTTAATCCAAAAGTAACTGCAGCTGGAGCATATTGCATATAATCATCGAAGTGATACTTGAAGGTCGGAATATATCGATTTCGCTGTTCTCTAATATCTTCTCTACTATTCCAGGTCGCTGCAGTAGCACCAAAAAATAACGTAGGTAGGAAACTAATTTTTACCGCCTCTTTATCCCAAAAACTGGTCGTAGTAGGTTGAACCATCTGTTGTAAAGCCAACGTATCTGTAAAATGAGAGGGAAAAACCTCTAGCTGTTGCCCATAACTAAATAAAGGAGCGAATACTACAATTGCTAATACAGCTACTTTTGTTTTCATCTAAAAAAAATCCTTTGTTATATTTCTATTATTTTAGAGAACAAAAGTACTATTTTCACAACTACACCCTACATCATTTATTTAAATGGTTTTAAAATTATTTGAAGTAGTTTTATGTTTTTAAGTAAATAACAAATTAAACCGTAAATAAAATATAATAATACAGAATTATATGCAATTCGCGATTTTTAATTGAGTATAGGATGAAGGAATCAAAGGTAATTGTCCTTTTGGTAGAAGAGAATTGTATTGATTATTCATTTATTCAACGAAATAAAATAGTTGACTCATATCCTTTTTATGCCTTTAACTTTGACAGGGTTATTTTGTAATCTATTGACAATAAAACAATATATAACAAACCGCATTGACGATATAAGACTCGTGAATACCTATCATATCGGCAATTTTGCCTTGAAAAAAATTCTTTTTTTTATGTGTTTTTTTAGTCAATCTCGTCAATCGCAA
>NZ_JACAKI010000008.1:5054-86021 GCF_030326445.1 Myroides sp. DF42-4-2 | reverse complement strand
TGTTTATGCAAAACTCTCTTGGCAATTATTCCAAAGAGCAATAAATATCCAAAACAAACCGCATTGACGATATAAGACTCATGAATGCCTATCATATCGGCAATTTTGCCTTGAAAAAAATTCTTTTTTTTATGTGTTTTTTTAGTCAATCTCGTCAATCGCAATACCTTGTTTATGCAAAACTCTCTTGGCAATTATTCCAAAGAGCAATAAATATCCAAAACAAACCGCATTGACGATATAAGATTCGTGTATACCTATCATATCGGCAAGCTTTCCTTGAATTGGAGGCAATATTCCCCCTCCTAAAATCATCATAATCAAAAACGAAGAACCTTGAGCCGTATATTTCCCTAACCCCATGATAGCAATATTAAAGATTGCAGGCCACAGCACGCTACAAGCCAATCCACCAGCTAGAAAGGCATATATAGCAAGCATACCCGTAGAAAAAAGTCCAACGACCATTGCCAATAAACCAAACAAGCTAAACAGAACCATGGTACGGGCAGACTTATTTTTACTCCAAAAAGAGAAGGCAACTTGAATCAACACGCACAAGCTATAGTAGTATAGGTGTTCAATTTCATTTCCTGCAAAGAAGTTAGCCAATAAAATAACCAAATAGGCTGCAAAAGGCACGAGGATAAGGGCAAGTATTTCCTTCGTTCTACTGAGTTGGAAGACGCTCACTGCTCCGGCCCATCTTCCAATCATTAAGCTTCCCCAATACATTGAGACATATGGAGCAATTTCTGCCGATTGCAAAGCGCCAAATTCCTCCAATTTCAACAGTTCCCCTAAGTTGCTTCCGATTCCTACCTCCACCCCTACATAAGCGAAGATAGCCAACATGCCTAACAAAAGTTGAGGATATTGCATGGCGCCCCAGCCTTTTTTGTTTTTTTGACTGTTGAAGTAAGCGAAGCAAATACTCCCAACAATTACAACTAAAGCCCCAGCCAACAAGTAAATACGCTTATTTTCTATAGGGGTAAGTGTTTCTTTTATTTCTGTTTTAATTTTTGCCAATTCAATAGCAGTATTAGCCTTATCAAGCGAAGTACTTTCGCTTTTGAGGCTTAACGTTAGTTCTTCTTGTTGTTTTTGAAGCGTAGTAACGCGCAAATAAGCATCGCTTTTATACGTTCCAAATACAGGTATGAAAACCGCTACTAGCAAGATGGTCATCCCAACTAATAAGCCAATGGCTTTTTTGGCGGGTTTTATTTCAGCTTGACTCCTTCCTGCGGGAATTTTTTTTGAAAAGAAAAAAAGCAAAGCCGCTAGTAGAAACAATCCCCCTACCGCACCGTATAAGACTGTCATCGAATCCAAGCTTAGATGTTGAATTTGATCATCTGTCAATGTTTTAGCGCTCCCATACAGGGCATAGGCCATCAACAGGGGACCTATCGTCGTTCCTAAAGAATTGATTCCCCCGCCTAAGCTAACGCGGCTCGTTCCCGTTTTGGGATCACCCAGTGAAATAGCAAAGGGATTGGCAGCGATCTGCTGAAGAGAAAACCCTAGGGCTACAATAAACAAACCAACCAATAAAGCGGCATAAACACTGATTTGAACTGCCCAAATCATAGCTACTGCTCCAACAGTTGAAAACAATAATCCATAGACAATAGACCGTTTATATCCCCAATTACTTACGATATCACGTTTTTTCCACGCACTGAGTATAAACAGCAACAAGGCACCAAAATAATATGCGGTATAAAAGGAAAAATCGATCAATTGGGACTGAAACTGATCTAAATTAAAAAACGCTTTACAAAAAGGAATAAAAATGCTATTCCCCGCGGCAAAGAATCCCCAAAAAAAGAATACAGTTACTAAGGTATATAGTGCAGGGTAATTTGTTTTAGTAGGCAATGAATTCATAGCGAGCAGCTTATATTTTAAGTTATCTTTAACGTAACCAAAGATAATTAAATAACCTATATCTGCTCTTAAATGTCCCTACTTAAGATAAAAAAAGTATTTTTGTACTCTCGATAACGATATATTTACTTTATGAAAAAGGTTTATACGCTAGCTACTGCTATTTGCTTATTCGGATTAAGTTCTTGCGACGATGGCAAGCTTACCTACAATGATATTGATTTCTCTACTGTAACAACGGTAAACCGCTGTTCAGATCAAGGAGATGGGGCAAAAGTTTTCTACAAATTAAAGGAAACGGATGCTTTTATTTTAATTGCAGACATGGATAATTTCATGCGTGATGAGAGTATTTCAGTGGTTGACGTGGAGATTGATGGAACAAACACGAGTTTAGCCTATAGAAAATACAACGGCAGAGTGGAGAATACCTCTATTTGTACATTTCCATCGCCAAGTGTTCCAACAGTTGTAGAAGAGATTCAAGCTTCACCAGGAGCAACATTGCGTACACAGCGCATGGTTTCTATTCGAAACAACGACCTTACTGAATTGATTGGCGATCATTCTGTGGGGTTAACCTACCAATACAATTTCACCATTTTGAACGTTAACTTCCAAGATGGAGAAACGAGTATTAAATACGATCGCATGCCTTTCGGTACCAACAACTATCGATCGAACACCCTTGCATTCAAGTTTTTAAACAACGACAATACGCTAAAAACAATTAACGCATGTCAAACGCAGTGGATTACGCTTTCCGATAAAGAAGCGATGATACTTCAATTGGCTGCTTCGGATTTCCCAACAGAAGAAGGTGAAAAAGTTATTCCATTATCCGATACACGTCCATTGGTTTACAGACAATATGCCCGTGCGGGAATTAACTTCACAGAAGTTTGTGAAAACGAAGGAGATATACCAGGAAATACTCCAGCGAACAACAATCGCTTAGTAGAAAATTGGAGTGCTACTGTGGGAGAAATTGTCATCAATACGCGATGGACAAGACCTGCAGGAGATGAAGAGCCTAAACTAAGACACGAAATCACCTTAAAAAATGTGGTTTTCATGAAAGCTTTATATGATAACTTAACGTTCCACAAAACAATCTTACCATTTGGAACATTCGTACAAGAATAAAATAGCATTACCCTAAATAAAAAAATCCCCATATTAGCTGGGGATTTTTTTATTTATCGATTTGGATTTTGTTTGATGTAAATTTGCATAGCTCCAACGCCGTATTTTTGGTAGTTTGCATCTTCTGCAACAACCTCTGCGTATCGGCTAAACAAAAATTCGAGTTCTGCTTTTAAGACACCTTCTCCCACGCCGTGAATGAAAACAATACGCGGAATACGGTTGCGAATAGCAAATTCTAGCTGTCCTCTTGCCGCATCCAGTTGTAAGGTCAACATATCGTGCTTTTCCATGCGTTTATAGTCTTTAGTTAGCTTTTCGATATGCAAATCAACTTCGAGAATAAACTCCTCTTTACGCGATTTCTTTTCCTTTACAAAAGAGCGTTTTTTGGGCTCTACTTTGCTTTCTAAGGCTTCTTGAATAGATCCTTTTGAACTTGCTGCTCTAAAATCTACCTCGTCCTCTTTGACTATTTTCAATAACTCTGACGGCTTATAATTCAAAACAAAACCATCTTTCGTTTCAATGGTTACTTGATCACCGATTAGATTGATGACAATGCCCTCTTCGTTTTCATCCAATACTTGTACGTAATCTCCTTTACTCAACATCTTACTTGAAATTATTTTTTTGTTTCATCTGTTATCGAATACATTTCTTCCGCTTGCTCCTCTTCTATTGCTTGACGATCCGTTCGAATGACCAAGGATTCTTTAGGTTTATTACTCGGTGTTTTTTGCATCAAACGCGCCATAGCTATAAAGAATAAAGCTACTCCGATTATTTGTACCCACAGTTTAGGTTGTTCCGATGCTTGTTCCATCAAAGCCCAGATCATAAAGGCTACTACGGCAAGTGGTAGTACTATTTTTTGTATTTTCATGTGTTTATCTTTCTTAAGGGGCTAAGCGCTCCAACGTCCAATCCAGCTGATCTTCCGTAAGGGTATATCGAATACGATCGTGTAATCGATTTGGTCTTCCTTGCCAAAATTCAATACTAACCGGTGCAACGCAAAAGCCTCCCCAGTTTTTAGGTCGTTTTACTTCGCCTTCCACAGCGTTATTCTCCAGTGTTTTCAATGCTTGTACGAGTTCGTCATAGGAAGAAACAACTTCGCTTTGATTGGATACAATAGCGCCTAAGCGACTCCCCAGCGGTCGACTGTCGAAGTAGTTATCCGATTGTTGTTCTGACACTTTTTTTGCAATACCCTTGATGATCACCTGACGTTCCATCGACGGCCAAAAAAATGACAAACACACCTGTGGGTTGGCTAAAATTGCCTTGCCTTTTTCCGAGTTATAATTCGTAAAAAATACGAATCCATTTTCGTCATAAGATTTCAACAAGACCACTCTCGCTTTTGGAAATCCATCCAATCCTATGGAGGAAACTGTCATTGCATTGACTTCCTCTACTCCACCGAAGTCTTCTACTTCACAAAACCAATGACGGAATTGCATCATGGGATTTTGGTCCACTTCAGTTTCGATCAATACTTGTTTTTCGTATGATTTTCTATAGTTACTTAAATCACTCATGCTCTAGATTTAGGAATTAAAGATCAAAGATAACACCATCATCGGCATTTAAAATCGTTCCGTCAAAAACTTCTTCAGCTTCTGTTTTAAAAGCGGTAATATCGGTGTAACGCGTAGAATAGTGTCCTAATATAAGCACCTTAGCCTGAGCGAGTTTTGCAATGGTAGCCGCTTGTTTGGCCGTACAGTGTTTGGTTCGCTCCGTATAATGCGATTCGGACTCGAGAAATGTACTTTCGTGATACAAGGCATCGACTCCTTTTATTATTGGCACAATGGCTTCTGAGTAATAGGTATCCGAACAAAAAGCGTAGCTTTCCGTTGGCTCCGGATCATAGGTAATATCCTTATTTTGGATGACCGTACCATCATCTAAGGTAATATTGCCGCCTTGTTTAATTTTTTGATAGTAACAACGATCAATTTCCAGGTCTTCAATAGCCCCTATTCTCAGTTTTCGATCTCCAGGTTTTGATTCAAACAAATACCCATTGGTGTAAACGCGATGATCCAAGGGAATGGTGCGTACTACTACGCGTTCATCTTCAAAAACGACTACACTTTCTTTGCTTTCTAACTCGTGAAAATACAACCCATATCCTGTATAGGAATTGCTCAATCGCAATTGCAACAAGATAATTTCTTTGATCCCTTTGGGGCCGTAAACGTGTAAATCACTTTGTCTATTTAACAAGGAAAAGGTGGAGATCAATCCGATCAACCCAAAGAAGTGGTCACCGTGTAAATGGGAAATAAAGACGTGGTTAATTCGCTGAAACTTAATCTTGTTCTTGCGCAATTGAATTTGGGTTCCCTCTCCCGCATCGATTAAAAACATATGACCATTCAGTTCTAACACCTGAGAGGTGGGGTTGGTCATGGTTCTTGGTGTTGCGGCATAACAACCTAATATAGTAAGTTTCAATAGATCAGAATTTAATAGTTTGTGGATGTAAGGTACGAAAAAGCCCCTATCATGCAAAAGAAAAAGGCTTAATTACTTAAGCCTTTTCTGTTCTTTATAATTCTAAATCGCGTTGTATTTCGTCCATTTCGATCAAATCGAAGGCCTCTTGTTTGGTAGGCACTACAATTAGATCTCCATCAAAATCGTTAAAGTTCACGGCTTCTGTTACGATGACAAATGATTTATTTGCCTCTTCCATATGCTCAATGGCCAATTCTTCAATAGCTTCCAATTTGTCTTCGGTTACCTCTTCTTGTGAACCTGACAAGTCGATCACTAGGTTATAATCCATAAACAAAGCTTGGTACTGCGCTGTTATTTTTTGCAATACGCCTGCAATGGTATCCGTTCCGATTTGGATTACTTTGGTATGTCCTTTTTCTGTAACTTTCATTGTATACTAATTTTGATGGCACTAAAATAGCTATTTAATCTTTGATGCCAAAAGATAAATAACCGCCATGCGGATGGCAACTCCATTTTCTACCTGATCTAAAATCACAGATTGCTGTGAGTCCGCTACATCAGAAGTAATCTCAACTCCTCTATTAATAGGACCCGGGTGCATGACGACAATTTCTTTGTCCAAGGAGTCTAAGATCTCTTTGGTCAATCCAAATTGTTGGGCGTATTCACGGGTATTGGGGAAATAACTGAAGTCCAAGCGCTCATTTTGCACGCGCAACATATTTGCTACATCACACCACTCTAGTGCTTTTCTCAGGTTTGACTCTACCTTTACCCCCAGACTTTCAATGTGTTTTGGGATTAAGGTTTTGGGACCACAAACGCGCACTTCTGCTCCTTGCATTTGCAAAGCAAAAATATTAGACAAAGCTACACGTGAGTGTAAGATATCCCCAACAATCACAACCTTTTTACCCGCTACATCACCCAATCGCTCGCGAATAGAGTAACTGTCAAGTAGGGCTTGCGTAGGATGTTCATGTGCGCCATCTCCCGCATTAACGATACTCGCTTTCACATTTTTAGACAAAAAATAAGCGGCTCCAGGATGGCTATGACGCATAACTACCATGTCCACTTTCATAGCTAAAATATTATTAACCGTATCAATTAATGTCTCTCCCTTTTTAACAGAAGACTGGGCTGAAGAAAAACTGATCACATCGGCAGAAAGGCGCTTCTGTGCTAATTCAAAAGACAATTTAGTTCGCGTACTATTTTCAAAAAAGATATTTGCAATAGTAATATCTCGCAGTGAAGGTACTTTTTTGATGGGTCTGTTGATTACTTCTTTAAAGTGATCCGCCGTTTCAAAAATTAAATCAATATCGTCTTTATTTATATATTTTATTCCTAATAGGTGATTTACACTTAATTCTTTCATTACTTCAAGTAGGTTTTCCGTTTAATTATGATCAAATTCTTCCAGATAGATGCAGTCGCTTGATCCGTCTTCTGACCAGTGTACGCGTACCGCTTCACGATCAAAAGCATCTACTTGTCTTCCTCTATAATCGGGTTGGATCGGCAAATGACGACTAAAGCGTCTATCGATCAACACCAATAATTCTATTTCTGCAGGTCGTCCAAACGACTGAATAGCCGTTAAAGCGGCACGAATGCTGCGCCCTGTATATAAAACGTCATCTATAAAAACGACTTTCTTATCTTCAACAAGAAAATCTATTTCAGTTCGATTGGCTTCAAGTGGCTTTTGATTTCTCCTAAAATCATCGCGGAAAAAAGTAATATCTAAATATCCCAATGGAATATCTACGATACCATACTCTTTCTCTAAAATGGCTTGAATTCGCTTTGCAAGGTATTTACCACGAGGCTGAATACCAATTAGTAAGGTGTCAGAAAAATCAAGGTGATTTTCTACCAACTGACAGGCCAAACGATGAAGAATAATATCAATCTCTTTTGAAGTAAGTAATACTTTTGGATTCATATAAAAAAGAGTTGTGTTTGGAGGGTAAAATTACAATTAATTATGCTACCCTCACAATTTATCCCCAATAATTTAAAAAGATAAAACCACCCTTTTTTGGGTTCTAAGCGATGCTTTGTTTCCGCTTTACATATTAGGATGAAGTTAACCATACAAAAAACGCAATATCAAAAGTTAATTTACTATCTTTAAATGCCTATAAAAAAAACTGCTTGACTCATGAATAAACACTACATCATCCTCTTCTTTTTGTCCATATTTAGCAGTATGACTATGGCTCAAATCCCTCAGGACTCGATATTGAACACCACCTGGATCTTAACAAAAACCACAAATACGCTTCCTATACAAAGACAAACTACCCTACAAATCAATACGTTAAAATACGAGATTAAAGGTTTTGCCGGTTGTAACAACTATATTTTACCGCTGAGGCGTATTAAAGAACGCAAACACTATACGCAAATACTCACGGATAAGATCATCACTAATGATAGGGAATGCACGCAGCATGTCAATGCTTTCGAAAAAGAATTCTTGGCTGGTATGAGTGATCAAAAAATTCGCATTACCACAGATCAAGGGGTATTGACTATGGTCAATGAAAAAAAGCAAACGTTTGTCTTTTCGATGAAACCGCAAAATCCAATACTCAACTATATTGAGCGCTTTGCGTGGAAGCTGATTCAATTTAAGGGAAACAGCGATAAGGTTTACCATCCCTATCTCACCTTTGACTTTAAGGAAAATACCGTTTCTGGTTATACAGGTTGTAGCTATTTCACAGGAAAGATTGCTATTTCAAACGCATTCAATAAGATACAGTTCATGGACTTGGAGGTAAAGAAAAAAGAATGTGCATCAACCAATCGCAAACAAATGGAAAAGGAGTTTATTGACCTTATAGATGGAGAGACTTTTTCTTTTGACGTAGCCGAACAAACCCTGAATTTATACCAAGACGACAAACTCCTATTGATGTTTGGCTTCATTCCCAAACAGTTCGTCTCAGAACAGGAATAAGTGATTTTAGCAGGGGAAAAGAGTCGCATCACAAATATTTATCGTAAATTTAGGCCGTAAAAAAAAACACTTAATAGTTTTATGAAAGCTTTAATTTTTAATGGTTCTTTGGATGAAGAATCTTTTAGAACGTCACGACGTATTGCACAATACTATGCGGACGAATTCATAAAGGCTAATCTAGAGGTAGAACAAGTACACTTATCTGATTATCAGATCCCTATATTCCAAGCAAAACACATGGAAACCCCTCCTCAAGATGTACATCGATTTATCGAGGCCTTCCGCTCTGCGGATGTGATGATTTGGTTAACCCCTTTATATCACGGAGGAATGACAGGTGTCATGAAAAATGCCTTGGATTGGTTAGAGTTAACTGCCCGAGATATGCCAGCGTATTTAACCAATAAAATAGTTGGTTTTACGTGTTGGTCAGCAGGAAATCAAGCCATGCAGGGAATTCAAGCCCTAGACAATGTTGCTAAAGCATTAAGAGCCTGGTCATTACCTTATAGCATTCCCATTAGCAATATGGATTTGTATATAAATAATGAATTATCTGACGTATATCGAAAAAAAATGAGTATGTTAGCGGAACTTTTGATCGAAAGCAAAAATCGATAAAAAAGAACAAGGTTGGGGATGTAGCTCAGTTGGCTAGAGTGCTTGACTGGCAGTCAAGAGGTCGTGGGTTCGAGCCCCATCTTCTCCACTTTTAGATAAAAAGCTACCTAATAGGTGGCTTTTTTTGTTTTTATACCTCTACTATTCAATAGATTACCTCAAAATCTAATTTTGTATACTAAATACTATACTGATTTAAAGGTTGCAAAATAGGTTGCATGTTTTAAGTGGAGGTTGCATGTTTAAAACTCTTAATTTTGTAAAAACAATACTTTTTCTATTTTTGCATAATTTTAATATAATAATCAACTATTTTCACACATTAAACATTGCTCCCTTCATACCATGAACAACACACATGAACATTATATCATAATTTCAGCAATTATACTTGGAATTGGATCACTTGCTGGAATAACTAATTTTTTGAACTATTATTATAAAAGTGAAATAAAAAATAGATGGGAAATAGTAAAATATGTTTTGGGAGGAATTGGTGCAGCTATTTTAGTTCCCCTATTTTTAAATATGCTATCAAGTGACCTAATCAAAGAATCAGAAAAATACAATTTCTTAAACTATTTTATATTTGCAGGATTTTGTTTTATTGCAGGTTATTTTTCAAATAGATTTATAAATTCAATTGGAGATAAAATACTCAAAGACTTAGAAAATACTAAAATTCAAGTTCAAGAGAATGAAGCTAAGATTGATTTAATGGTAGCTTCTGAAACTGAAAGTGACGAAATTAATGAAAATACAAATATTGATTTCACAAAATTCAGTAATCAATCTTTATATACAGATGATCCTATAGATATCCAAATAAACCAGATTATAAAATCTTTTACCAACAACTTTAAATTTAGGACTGTGAAAGGCATATCTAAAGAACTTAATTACCCTGAATCAGTTACTATTAACATTCTCAAAGGATTAGAAAAAAATGGAATAACTAAACAATTCAAAAACAATGAAGGAAAAACTTTGTGGTCTTTAACCCATATGGGGGTAGCTTATGCAAATTCACTACAAAAATAAATATTCTTTATTTTTTTTTGTTAAAATACATAATTATCTAACTGAACTAACTTTAATTCAAAAAATTCATCTAACAAAATGAGTAAACCTAAAATCTTTATTGGATCTTCTGCAGAAGGGCTTGATATTGCTTATGCAGTTCAACAAAACCTTGAACATAATGCAGAAATAACAATTTGGACTCAAGGAGTATTTGAGCTGTCAAAGACAACAATTGAATCTTTAATAAAAATCTTGGAACAAAGTGATTTTGCAATTTTTTTATTTACTCCTGATGATATTGTAAAAATTAGAAAAGAAGAACACCTAGGTGTGCGAGATAATGTCATTTTTGAATTAGGACTATTTATTGGAAAAATAGGGAGAGATAGAACCTTTATCCTAACACCAAATAAAACAGAAATGCATATTCCAACAGATCTATTAGGGATTACAACAGGTAAATATGAAACAGGTAGAACAGATAATAACTTTCAAGCTGCAACAGGACCTGTCTGCAATCAAATAAAAACACAAATTAATAAACTTGGTAAATTACATACCTCTGAAAATTTGAGTGAAGGAAATACTAATTCTAAAAATAGTAAAAATGAAGCATTAGCTTGGTGGGATTATTATTATAAGAAAGATTATGAAACAGCAATTGAAGTAATTGAAACAGAAAAACAAAGTCTTTCTAACAATAATGAAAAAGTACAATTAGATTATTGGAAAATTTTTTTACAATACCATTTAAACAGCAACGAAACAAAAAATTTGATGTTGAATAGTATTAAAGAAGATTCTGAAAATATAGAATTATACAGAGCCTATTCAAAAATTTTCATCCTCTTAAATGAAACTGAATCAGCTAGAAAATTGATTGAAATAGGTTTGAATAAATCGCCCAAACATCAAAAACTTAAACAAAGAAAAGCAGAATATCTTAATAGTATAGGTAAACATGAAGAAGCAATTGAAATTCTACTGACACTAGATTATCAAGAAGATGAAGATCTAATTATTCAAATAATCAACTATAATGAAAGATTAAATGTAGAAAAACAAATTCTATTTGAATTTGCAGTAGTAAACTATATATTAAATCCATCTTTTTCTAATTTAGGATTAATACTTGCAAAAATAGCTCAAGAATTAGACAAAGATAAAATCGCACTATACATTTTGAATAAAATTTCTAATGATCGAAATAAAAATTCAGAATATTTTGCATATCTTGGAAACGCATGCTTAAATTTAGAGTTAAATAATAAATCAATGTTGTTCTATAAAAAAGCTAATGAATTTGCTGAATCAAAGGAAAGTTGGATTATTAGTAATATAGGAAATATGCTTAAAAATTTAAACTTATTTGAGGAAGCAAAAGAATATCTAAAAAAGGCTATTGAAATTAATCCAGATTCTGATTATGCTCATAATAGACTTTCTGAAACAATTAGATTAGAAAACGAAGAAAACAAGAAGTATCAAGAATACATTGAAGAAGGATTATTAAAATTAAATGAAGAATTTGAAATAATTCAGAATAAAAAAAATAATTAATAAACTTTTTAATCACAAACTACCTCATCAGGTAGTTTTTTTATACCCTAAACCCAACAAACGATGGAACTACATAAATTAAATATACTGTTCATTATTTCTAGGAGTAGAACCAATAAGCAAGGCTTAGCTATCTATTGAAAACAAATTGAAGTATTTTATTGTATTACGCAACATTTTGTTTTAAACAAGAATACTACATCACCACATAAACACTAAAAAAGCCTTATAATATTCAAAATAAATAACAAAATACGGCACATTACCACACCCTTATTAAGTAATCATTCTTGCAAATGTTAATAAATTGTTTATTTTTGCCAAAAAATTTAACAATGAAACCAACCTTACTTACACTATTCTTATTGCTTCCTTTTTTTCTTTTTGCCAAATCGTATAAAGGAACTATTTATTACAAGGGAGATAACAGAGCTGTTAATCTTGAAATTGAAATGCCTTTTAAAGTAAATGCTAAACAACTAAAGGTTAAAATCAATGGCAAAAAAGAGAAAATTGATGCTACTACCTTAGCGTATATGGATATCTATATCAATAATGGACAAAAAAAAATAGTCTTTAAACGTGGAAAGATATCACATTTCAAAAAAAATGGGGAAATTAGAAAAAGACAAAATGTCGACGTATGGTCAATGATCACGGATGTTCGTGAAAACATTATTATCTCAGCCCCAGGATTAATGTACGACGTTAAAAAGCAGAAAGGAGAAGAATACATCCTAATTATTTTCGATCCTACAACACAAGGGTATTACTTAAGCAAGCCCGATTCTGATATACTTGTTAATACTGATCCTTACTTTGACGAGTCTTTTGAGTCTAAAATAGGTGGAGCAAAAGAACTTTTGTTCCCAGAATGTGAAGACATTATGGAGCGTTTTGCTGAAGCTCAAAAGAAAAAAAAGAAATCTGAACGCCTCCACGTTCTTCTTGAAACCTATGAATCATGCCTAACAAAGTAATCATCAGATGAAAACAAAAATACACCTTACTCTCGTTTTGTTTTTTCTTTTTTTCTACTCCTCTTATGCGCAATATTATGGCAATGGTTTTTTCTGCTATACCTGTGATTTTGGTATTGAAATCGGAGGAACTGCTTCTAATATCAATGGATTAGATACAAGTGAAAAAGCAGGAATTTACATAGGTATTTACAACTCTTATGAATTTAACGACACTTGGGCTATCCGTTATGGATTGGGTTATGCAAATCTAGGAGCAAGAAGTAAGGAATACAAAACCAATGTTGTTTTACACACCATGCTCATTGAGCCAATCAGTGTGCACTATAGTTTCAAAAATAAATTTAAGACTTTTACAGGAGTCAATATTGGCAGTACTATTGTATCTAAAAATCCATACAATGAAGAAGAGCCAGGAATGACTCTCTTTGGAAAGGGAATCAAGTTTATGGACATGAGCGTTTTTGCCGGTGCAGGATACAAATTAACGGAAAACATAGACCTTAATCTCAAATATGATCTAGGTTTAACCAATATCAATGACATTGAAGGTTCAAAGGATAAATGGAAAAAAAATTGGCTTACCTTGAGTGTTGCCTATACGTTTAGATAAAGCATTCTTCACCTAAATTAATATGCTTAGGCAGTTCTAACTTAATGGACTGCCTTTTATTTTCCCTTTTCTGTCAAATGGTTGTCTACAATTAAATCTATATATTTGAATTTATTCGAAAGTATTCAATACGATGTACACAAAATGGTCTATTTTTTTGATTCTACTATTTTTCTCTCCTTTTATATGGGCGCAGCCCTTCAATACTGCTAAGGCAGATGAATACATAGAACGCATCAATTCTTTTCAAAGGGGAATTGGTTCTGTGGCTATCTACAAAAATAACAAAGTCATCTACGCTCGTGATTTTGGACATCAATTGGTGGGTGAAGATCAACAAGCTCCTCATTTATATCACATTGGTTCGATTACCAAAATGTTTACTGCTGTTCTGATTTACCAATTGGTTGATGAAGGTAAACTCAAACTTGACGATCGCGTTGCCTCTTACTTTCCAGAGCTCAACATCCCGAACTTATTTATGATTAAAATTAGTTATTTACTCAGTCACACCAGTGGATTAGACGACTACACTTGCTATGAAGACGACTTTTACTGGCTTAGAGAAAGCCAAAGTGAGCAGGCAATTCAGGAGAATATCACACAACAAGGAACCCCACATTTTGGGCTAAAAAAGAAAAACTTTTTCTTTTCCAATACAGGCTATTACCTCCTGGCTCGAATCGTCGAACATAAGCGCCAAATGAGCTATGACGAAGCCGTAAAAAAGTACATCATAAAAAAAATACACTTAGAAAACACCTATACGGCCAGTGATGTTTTACCTTATCCCGTTCAATCCTATCAACTCTTTGACCAATGGGAAGTAATGGATGAAATTAGCTTTGAAAACACTAATGGGGTCAACGACCTCATTTCTTCTGTTGATGATTTGGCTCAGTTTAATCAAGCGTTGTTTTCGAACAAATTAATCTCTAAAAGTAGCTTGGCGAGTATGAAACCCGTTCCATACAAAGAAAAATACGGACGTGGGATGATGTATTACCTCTACAACAAGAAAAATTTTGTCGGCCATACGGGTGGCACCTTTGGTTCTTTTTCGTTGCTCTATTATAGCGAAGAAGAAAAATTGACCCTTGTTTATGCCATTAATGGCGCGGCATTCTCGCATTATCAGCTCTTTGACGCTATGCTTGCGATTTTGTATGCAAAAAAATATACCCTTCCACAATTTGACACTATTCCTGTTACAGATGAACAGCTGCAGCACTATGTAGGCTCGTACCACAATCCCCAATTAGACCTTACCATCGAATTTGTCATTAAAAAAAATAAGCTCTTTTTAAAACCATCGGGTTGTAATCGATATGCCTTATTGGATGCTGTGGGAGAAAATACCTTCCGCTCTCCTGAAGGAACGGTGACCTATAGTTTTATCCCACAGAACAACCAAGTAACAGTACAACAGTTAAAAGCAAATTTTATCCTGAATAAAGTTGAACCAAAAAAATAGAAATCCGCTGCTTTTAGGGTTGTAGAATGATAAATTCTGAACGCCTGTTTTGCTGATCTTCAATTTCCGTACAGCTAGAACAATCAACTTTGGGTTCGCTGCTCCCTACCCCTTTTGTCTCTATGCGATCCCTTGTAATTCCGTGGTCAAACAAGTACTGAGCGGTAGCATTTGCTCTGGCAAGAGACAGTTTTTTGTTGTATTTTTCTCTTCCTACTTTATCTGTATGAGCAACAATTAAAATGCGCAGCGTTTTATGTTCCTCCATCAAAGCAAGGAGTCGATCCAATTCGCGTTCCCCTGCGGTGGTAATGGTTGCTTGATCAAATTCAAAAGGAATATCGTTGAGTATCACTTTATTGTCTTGAATGACGGGTTTCTCTTGTTTTCTCAAGGCAATAGTCTGGAACGTCTCTTGAACTTTAGGATCAATTGCCTCCTCTTCTTTGTAGAAATAGCCTTCTTTAACTACTTGGACGCGATAGGTTTTATGGCAGGGCAAAACCGTGGTATATTGTCCTGTTTCGTCAGTTTGTAGACGAGCTAAAACTTGGCGCGAATGATCCACGAACACCACTTCGGCTTGATTCAATGGTTCTTGTGTTTCCCCGTCCATCACCACACCTGTTACAGTTGCTTCACATTTGGGTAGCACGCGGTAAATATCCTGTCTTCCGACGCGATTGGTGGATAGAAAACCATAGTCGAGCTCGCTGTTGTAAACGAAATTAAAATCGTCTTTTGGCGTATTAATGCCCTCCCCCATATTCATAGGATGAGCAGTGGGGTCATTGAGATCCAAAACATAAATATCCATACCGCCATAGCCTCCCCATCGATCGGAAGTAAAATACAAGCGTCCATCAGCACTGACAAAAGGGTATCGTTCGTTAAATGCCGTATTTATTCGTTCACCTAAGTTTTCTGGTGTTCCAAAAGCCTTTCCCCCTTCGAGAATAGCCACGCGCCACAAGTCTAATTCACCCGAAGAACCTGCCTGATCCGATGCGTAATACAAATAATCTCCCTGTGGTGTAACAAAAGGATCAGTATAGGTATAAGCAGCTTCTACAAAAGGTAATACCTTTATTTTTTTCCACTTTTTCCCTTTTCGTTCTGCCCAAAATAGACTCATTCTCCCTTGTCGTTTCTTGACTTCTTTATTTTTTCGAAACTTGCGATTGCGGTAACTTTCAGAGGTAAAATAGATCATTCCCCCATTGGGATGCATGACGGCTTGTCCATCCATAAAACGTCGGTTGATCGGCCCTCGGAGTAGACTATGTTCTCGCAAGGGTTCATCTTTGGATTTGCGCATCGTTTGATATAGGGCGGTATTGGGTTTTTGCGTACCCTTTTCGCGCGCCTCAAACAGTTTGCGTACCCAGGTTTGACTGTATTTTGTTCGATTTGAAACGAAGAGTAGCGTGTCGGCCGTCGACCACGACAAGCTGTGATCCTCATAAAAAGAATCGTTAATCCCCGATTCCTCTACATAGTAAGCTGAGGGAGTATGCTCCAAATCTACATAGGCCTTGGCGTGTTGTAAAAAATAGCGCCCACGCCCGTCTTCTACTGCATCAGTTGCGAATTTCCTCATCGCTGTTTCTGCAGCCTCATATCGCCCATTTAAATTGAGGTTATACGCCAAGCGATACTGCCATTCTACAGGCAATGTCGGGTCTTGCTCTAAGGATTTTGCATAAAACTGTGCCGCTTGAACGGCAAGTCCCAATTTGTCATAACACACAGCCAATTGCTGGTTGATGTACTTCGGAGTATGTCGCCCCCTCAACAAACGCGTATATTCGTCTTTCGCTTTGACATAGGCTGTCTTTGCGAAATACTTATCCGCTTTTTTTAAACTGGGCTTGCGTTTTCCTTGTGCCGTTACCGTTAGGACAAGAAAAAATAATACTGCAATTCTTCTCATTTTTCTATTCGTTCGCTTTTCTAGCAAACTAACGTCTCAACAGTCGCCTACATTGTCAACACACTGTCGTTTTAATAGCTAATTAACACCGTACTTCCCCCTATTTAAACAATATTCAACTACAGCCCTCTTTTGTTATGATTCTTCTAATTTTAATAGTTTTTCATTTCCATCCTCAAAAAAGCGTAGCTCTAATTTTTATTTTAACGTTTTTTTCGCATTACAAACCCTAACAATCAACTATTTATAAGCATATTTTAAAAAATAAAAAGAATTCTTTGGTTGAATTTTTAAAAACGTTAAATCCTTAGTAATTGTAAAATCAATTCGTAATTTTAATACATCAAAAAAACTATGGATTTACGTCCAAGTAAATCCTTCCAGCAAATTATCGAATGAGAAATTATGTTTTGGCATTAGCTTTATTAGCAGTAAGCCCATCAATTGTAAACGCAAACGAATACGTAAAACAAACATCAACCATGAAAGAAACTTCAAAAAACCAACAAACAATTTATCAGTTTAAGGTAAAAGATTTGTATGGCAGTGATTTTGACTTTGCATCCTTAAAAGGAAAAAAAATAATGATTGTCAATACGGCATCAGAATGTGGACTAACGCCTCAGTACGAACAATTACAGAAATTATATGAAGAGTTTGGCGGGGATGATTTTGTGATCATCGGTTTTCCTGCAAATAATTTCGGCAATCAAGAACCGGGAACCAATGCTGAAATTGCTACTTTTTGTAAAGCTAACTTCGGTGTTACCTTTCCTATGATGGAAAAAATATCTGTAAAAGGAGATGACATGGCTCCTATTTATCAATTCTTAACACAAAAGAGTCTGAATGGTTTTGCCGATAGTACGGTAGAATGGAATTTCCAGAAATACTTAATCGATGAAGAGGGTCATGTAGTCAAAGTAATCAATCCAAGAATACTTCCAAACGATACTGAAATCAAGGAGTGGATTAAAAAGAAATAAGGTAGAATACGGACGCCATAGTAATTTTATTCGTAATTTTATCTTTTTGAAATTACTATGGTTTATCCTTCAATACAGTTAGCCCAAAGCATTATTGCGCTTTGTAAAGCAAAAAATCTAACTAGGGTTGTTATATCACCGGGATCACGTAATGCACCTTTGACGATTGGTTTTACCAACGATCCTTTTTTTACCTGTTATAGCCTTGCTGATGAACGATGTGCGGCCTTTTTTGGAATGGGACTTGCACAGCAAACGAACAGCCCGGCTATTCTTGTTTGTACTTCAGGTTCGGCTCTTTTAAATTATTACCCCGCCGTTGCTGAGGCTTTTTACAGCCAAACACCATTGATTGTACTATCTGCAGATCGTCCTCTGCACAAAATTGACATTGGAGATGGACAGACCATCCGACAACAAAATGTATATCACAATCACATCCTATACAGTGCTAATTTAACAGAAGAAGCGAGTACAGCCAATGACCAAATGATTCAAGAAGCGATTCACATGGCTCTGACTCAAAGAGGTCCTGTACACATAAATGCGCCTTTTGAAGAACCCCTATATCAAACGACGACCGAATTAACAGTTCATCCTACGCTAGTAAAACCAAGTGTTCCTACTTTAGCACCGGTGGATTATACAAAGTATACCCAAGCCTGGGAAAAAGCACCTAAAAAGTTAATTCTTGTGGGGAGTTGTGCTCCCGATACAATTAGTAGCGAAGTCATCACTCGACTCTCTTCAGATGGTTCTGTACTATTTTTAGCAGAAACACTGAGCAACATCAACCATCCCAGCGTAATTAACGCCATTGACCGCTTTGTTATTCCGATGAGTGAGGCTGATTTACACAGCCTTCAACCAACGATTTTGCTGACATTTGGCGGTATGGTAGTAAGTAAAAAAATCAAGCAATTCTTGCGACAATATCGCCCAGAACAGCATTGGCATATTGATACCCTGCGCCACTATGATACCTACGATTGCCTAAGCGATCGCATTTACACAGATCCTCAATCGTTTTTAGACCAGCTAACGGCTCGTGTACAACCTGTTGACTCCCCGTATAACAACTGGGCAAAAGAACTGATGCGCAAGCGTGATACCAAACACAATCAACTACTTGAAGAATCTATTTTTTCCGATTTTACAGCCATTGATTTCTTGGTTCGTCATTTACCTGCCAACAGTCAATTGCAGGTAAGCAACAGTGCCGTTATTCGCTATGTACAGCTCATTGCGCTTGATCCGACTATTGAAGTATTTTGCAACCGCGGTACAAGCGGTATTGATGGTTGTACTTCTACAGCAATTGGTGCTGCCATTGCTTCCGGAAAACCAACCGTGCTCCTAACAGGTGATATTAGCTTCTTTTACGATAGCAATGCCCTGTGGAATAACTACATTCCCAAAAACTTTAAAATCATCCTAATCAACAACGGTGGGGGCGGTATCTTCAGAACCCTTCCTGGGCATCAAGAAAACGAAGTATTCAACACCTATTTCGAAACCAACCACCAACATAAAGCAACACATTTAGCCGACATGTATGGCTTTGACTATGTTCAAGCAGCTGATATGGAAACACTGAAAAAAGCCGCAACTGCCTTTTTTCAACACTCCGATCGCCCTGCAATATTAGAGGTGCAAACCCCTACTTTTTTAAATGACGAAGTATTTAAAAATTATTATCGCAATTTGTGATCTTTTCTATCACTATCTCTTTTATTTTTAGTAACTTGTAGCAACAAATAAATAAAATTATGAGTAAAAGAGCTGAATTAATTGAAAAGTACGCTGCCGATTTAAAGGATAAGTGTGGCGTTAAACCCAACATGGAACTATTAGAAAAAGTAACCATTGGTTGTGGACCATCGATTTACAATCAAGATTCATCCACAGTAGCGAGTTCATCTGCTTCAGAAATGGCAACGGTTCGCAATAATTTCTTAATTAAAAAATTAGGATTAAAAGACGACGCTAAATTAGATGAAGGCTTAAACAAAGTAATCGAGCAGTATGGCGCTTCCAATAAGCACAAATACAGAGTAGTTTTATATTATCTATTGACGGTTCACTTCAAAAAAGAATCGGTATATTTAAAATAAAAAAACAGACGAAAATAGAAAAAGAGCAAGTATTCCTTGCTCTTTTTTGTTTCTGTACCTTATCAACAACGCAAACGCATCAGTTAAAGCAGTAAACTCCTCGGGATGATCGACTTTTTCTTTAGGCCCAACCTTCCTCTTCAAAGAGCAAACTAGCTGTCGTTGCTGTGGTTCAATTTTATACTTCTTTTCTCTTTAACCTTTCTTCCTACTATAGATGTGCACCGGCTGCTTCTAACAAGTTAATTATGTCGGTGAATTTTCTTGATTTTGCGTGATACAGTGGCGTTTTACCATCGTGATCGGGAATATTTACATCCACTCCCCCCTTAATCAATGCCTCAACAATAGCGGTGTGTACGTCACCGCCATCACTCAGTACAATTGCCTCCATTAACGCTGTCCATCCTAAGCGATTCACGTGATCAATAGGGAAGTTTGGCGTTTGAACTAACAATTGCACAACCGCTAAATGGCCTTTTTCTGCTGCGGGAATTAATGCTGTTCCGTGGTATCGGTTGAAAACTGTGAAATCCGCACCATGAGCCAACACTTTTTTTACTAAAGCTAAATTGCCTTCTGCTCCAGCGTATAAAAAGGGACTATTGAGTCTTTCGTCTTGGGTATTGACATTTGCTCCTTGCTCTATCAAGTAAAACGCAATCGCATTGTATTGCTTATATGTAGCTACCATCAAAGGGGTTTCTCCTTTGCTGTTCTTCACTTCGAGGTTAATCGGTGAAGCTGCTACAATTTCTTGCACTCGCTTTAAATTATTAGACGAAACCGCTTGAAATAAATCGCTTTCCATAACTGTAGTGGTATTTTTTAAATCATTATTGTTATTATTCGAACAACTCGCTGCCAAACTCGTAGACAATCCTACGGAAAAAATAAACAGCAAAATATAAGTTACCTTTCTGATCATAAAGCATATAGATTAAAATTACTAGCTACAAATATAGGCTATCACCAAAAACAGCCGTTGTGTTTTTACTATTCTTTCTTGTACATATTATAACTATCTCTAAATTGCCCAGGTGTTTTCTTCCTCCATTTTTTAAAGTAATGGTTAAAATAACCCGTATCGTGAAAGCCCAGTTCAAAAGCGATCTCTTTGATGGACAAGTCAGTCGTAATCAACAAGCGTTCTGCTTCTAGTATAATGCGTTGCTGTATAACGTGACTTGCGGTTATTCCCACTACTTTTTTCGACCGTATATTGAGGTAATTGGGCGTTATATGTAGTTTATCTGCGTAAAACGACACTTGATTTTGCTCCTTAAAATGGGTTTCTAACAAGGACTTAAATTCCAGTATCTTTCGATCAGTCCCTCCTGTTTCAACCCCGTGTACTTTGTTGTAATAGCGCTGTATTTTTTTTAGCACTAAAAAGAATTGCAACACGCTAATTTCTTGTCCAAGAGTATCTCCTTGGGGCAATAATTGATGTAGTTTAACCAACGCTTGATGGATATCTTCGTATTCATCAGGCGATAAAGACAATACAGGCGGTGCGTCAATTTGAAAAAAAGGCAGTGCACTCAACTGCGTAAGCAGGTGCAAGGCGCTAGGAGAAAACATCAATTGATACCCCTTAGTGCCAGGCTCCAATTTCCAATAGTGCACTTGTTGTGGACGTAAAAAATGAATCTGATGGGAATGAACGCCTAATCGGGTGAAGTCAATTTCATGAATACCATCGCCTTGTTCTACAAAGAGAATAAGATAAAAATCGTGTTTGTGTGGTGCTTGAAGATCATTTCTTCCCTTGTCTGCGTGCTCAAAGAGCGTAATATCCCAAGGTTCCTCTCCTATTATCTTAGCGCGACTCCACGTTTCTATGTTCTTTGTACTTTTCATCTGACCTCCTTTTTGCTTCTCCTTTTTTGTTTCAACAAGATAATCAAAAAAAAAACTCGCTTCGAAATTGAAGCGAGTTTTGTGTAGGTTACACTACAGTAACCGGGTTTATTTTTCCTTTTTTAAAGCCACAGCTTTGTCGTACAGCTCTTCATACATCGGTAGGATTTCACTAATCTGAAAGCGCTTTGCCGTTGTGCGAGCTCCCTCTTTAAAGCGACAAAGGGTATCTTCGTCTTCTAAGATGGCTAAGGCATTTTTAACCATGTCATCTACATCTTTGACATCGCTTAGATAACCTGAAACTCCGTGCTCATTTACTTCAGGTAAACCACCTGTATTACTTGAGATCACTGGAACTCCCACAGCCATTGCCTCTAATGCTGCTAATCCGAAACTCTCCGTCTCTGAAGGCAGTAAAAACAAATCAGAATATCCTAAAATTTGATTGACTTCATTGCTATTTCCAAAGAAGATAATCTTATCGTATATTCCCAATTCCATGGCTAAACGCTCTGCTTTTTCCTTTTCAGGTCCGTCTCCTACTAGCATTAATTTGGCTGGTACTGCTTGTTGAATGCCATAGAAAATTTTTACTACATCACCAATGCGCTTTACCTTTCTAAAATTGCTAATATGCGTAATAATGAATTCTCCTTTTTCTGCCATAGCACTGCGTTTACACGGTGTTTCGGCACAATCTACTTCTTTTACTTCAATAAAATTTGGGATAACGCAGATTTCCTTCTTACTTTGAAACAACTCATAAGTCGATTGTTTCAGCGATTCTGATACTGAGGTTACAAAATCAGAATGGTTAATACTAAAAGAAACAGCTGTTTTATAGTTGGGATGATTCCCTACTAAGGTAATATCAGTACCGTGTAGCGTTGTAATCATCGGCAAGTCAATTCCCTCCTCTTTCAGCATTTGTTTAGCCATATAGCCTGCGTAGGCATGAGGAATAGCATAATGAACGTGTAAAACGTCAATATTAAATAGTTTAACAATATCCACTAATTTACTAGACAATGCCAATTCATATGGCTGATAGTGAAATAAAGGATATTCAGGTACATTTACTTCGTGATAGTAAATCTTAGGATTTAATAAGGCTAAACGAACGGGTTGACTATAGGTGATAAAATGTACTTCATGATCTCTTTTTGCTAGTTCCAAACCTAGCTCTGTAGCTACAACACCACTTCCTCCGAAAGTTGGGTAGCATACGATTGCGATTTTCATATGTGAATTATTTGGTGCTTAAAGATACTTCGAATTATTTATACACAATATAAACTTTTCCTGTAGATTTTATACAATACAAATAATTTAACATCACATCATGCAACTATTAATCTATAATTGACTCGTATATAAGCTGTTGTATATTTTCTCGAATATTTTCTTTGGACAGTTTATTTACATTAGAATCGGGATAAGTTCGATTGGATAAAAACACATAGATCAGTTCATTTTCAGGATCTGCCCACGTCATGGTACCAGTGAATCCCGTATGACCAAAGCTGGTTACAGACGCACATCCACAAGTGGGACCTGGCTTTCCTGCCAATTGTGGTTTGTCAAATCCAATCCCTCTTCTATTGCCTTTTGCACAATATACGCATGCATTGAAGACTTCAAAAGTTGCTTTGGAAAAGAAGTGTTCTCCTCCGTATTCGCCTTCGTTTAAGTACAATTGCATCATTTTAGCTACGTCTAAAGCCGTACCAAAAAGACCGGCATGTCCGGAAACTCCTCCTTGCATGGCAGCTCCCATATCGTGTACATATCCATGAACAGTTGTATAGCGATAATAAGTATCGACTTCCGTTGGTGGAATTTCCTTAGCATTAAATTTACGCAACGGCAAGTATGTCAATCGCGTAGCCCCAATAGAGCGATAAAATTTGTCTTCTACCAATTGATCCAACGTACCATGGTACAGTCTCTCTATGTACTCTTTGATCGAAATAAATCCCAAATCGCTGTATTTGTAATCAGGCTTGCTCGCCAATTTACTGTTGGCGATTTCCGCTAACATCACTTGCGTATAATCCTTCTTCAAAAACAAATTTTCGCTTACTTGTGTGGGAAACGCTGTGGAATATTGTAAACGATATAAATTATCCGCCGGATGAGAAGTACTGTCGAGCGTACTTTTGTAAAAGGGAATCCACGCAGCTAAGCCAGACTGATGTGTCAATACATCTTTCAAGGTAATATTCGCTTTATCCGAATGTTTGAATGCAGGAACTAAGTCACCCAGTTTACTTTGTAGGGTGATTTTTTGTTCGTTATACATTTTCATTACCATCGGCAGGGTTGACAGAATTTTTGTCAACGAAGCTAAGTCGTATAAATCTGTATTTTTCACCGGCTCATTTGCTTGATAAGTATGGTAGCCAAAGGATTTGTTGTACACCACTTTGCCGTGACGCGCAACCAAAATTTGTGCCCCCGGTGTCAATTGATTATCAACGGCATATTGAGCAATACTGTCAATTTTTTTTAAGACTAAGGGATTTAATCCTTCATTTGCAGGTGTTGAGAACCCCAAACGGTGAAGAGGTTTAGTTTTGATTCCTGTACCCACGTCATATTTGTCTGTAATGGTAACGGGCAATTCACCTTTTGCACCTAAAGCGCCAAAAATAACCTGTGCGGCTGCTTGCTCTGCAAACACATTGTTTTGATAGCCGACAACCAATCCTTCTAGATCGCGGATCTCTGCTTCAATACCCGTTAAGGCATAGGGTTTAGCAAAGGAAACTAAAAGCGTGCGATTAGCCTTGGCAATTTCCCCCACTATACGTTTTTCATCTGCCGAAAAGTTTTGATTTCTCCATGGATTATCTACTTTGTGGTAGCCAACAACTACTAAGGAATACGCTGATAAACGCGCCAAATCTGACGGTTTTACCACATCTACTTGGGCAAAATTTCGCATCATTTCCAAGAATGGTGTTCCATCGTCATCACCAAGTTGCACATAAACGATCTTTTCCTGGTCTAATTTGCGAATTGGAACAAGCTTATTGTGATTCTTTACTAACGTAATAGCTTCATTGTATAGTTTTGTATTTAAGTCATCATAAGTTGAAGCATTCAAATCCTCTACAAGATTGTTTCGATCAATTTGCAAAGGCTTGTTCAACCCTGCTTTGTATTTGTAGTCTAGTATTTTCTTTACTGAATAAGCCAATCGACTTTCGGTAATATCTCCTTTTTCATAGGCTTCTCTTAACTTACTTGCTGCTTTGGCTACATCTTCAGAAAACAACAATAAATCATTTCCTGCTTGAAATGCAGCTAAATCAACTTCACCAGGAGCCAAATAAGAGGAAACTCCTTTCATGTTTAGTGCATCGGTAAAGATCAACCCTTCAAAGCCCAATTCTTCTCGCAACAACTTTGTTACTACATTATAAGACAAAGAGCTAGGAATGGCATCATTAGGCTCATAAGCCGGCAAATTTAAATGTGCCACCATCACACTAGACAAGCCTTCATTAATCAGCTTCTTATACGGATACAACTCAACGCGGTGTAAACGGTCTTTATCTAAATCAATAAGGGGCAATTTGTGATGAGAATCAGTGGAGGTATCACCATGCCCAGGAAAGTGCTTCCCAGTAGCAAAAAGTCCTTCACTTTGGTAGCCACGGGTGAAAGCCAAGGCGCGATCAGTTACAATTTCGCGTGTTTCACCGTAGGCACGCACGCCGATAATCGGATTTTCAGGATTTATATTGATATCCACAACAGGGCCAAAATTAAATTGAATCCCCAAACGCTTGGATTGCTTAGCCATCGCTTGTCCAACAGCCTCAATCAAATCGAGATTTTGAACTGCACCAAGTGTCATATTATAAGGAAATCGGTAGGTCGAATCCAAGCGCATACGCAATCCCCATTCTCCGTCAATTCCCACTAGCATAGGCAATTTACTCTGTCTTTGTAAGCGATTGGCAATTGCCGCTTGTCTTTGGGGACCACCTTGAAAGAAAATCAATCCGCCAACCTCATTTTTTTGGACTAAACTTTCAAGTTCCTGCACGTGTTTTTCATCTTTATTTGAATAGGCCGCAACCATAAACAATTGTCCTATTCGCTGATCCAACGACATCGAATTGTATACGCTATCTACCCATTGCTGCTGTAGCGTTTCTGGAGAATAAAACTTGTTTTTTGTTTGTCCTATCGACAATAAAGGCAGTAATAATGCTGTTAGAAGTACTTTTTTCATAGATTTTTTTAGCTTTTTTAAATATAGGATCCTCTGCAGAAATACCAAGACGATGTTGTACCTCTTGCAAACTTAACAAATCTACTTTATTTAAAAAAGAAGGTTAGTTAAGTTTGCGTTGTAATATTTCTATAATTTTATAAAAAAAAGTACACTAATTCAGTAAAAAAAACAATATTACTGTGAATATTTTCACACAATTTGTCCCAACATTCAACACAACTCCCTTACTGTCAGTCGATTTTTATATTCTTGCAAAGTTTTCCGCACTACTTCGCAAAATAAAAGGATCTAGCATAAAAAGCAAGCAAAAAAAAATCATCGTCAAGTATTGACGATGATTTTTTTGGATATATCTACCTTGTAGGTTGTATCACTATTTAAAAAAGCGGCTGTGCCAACTTTCTTCAGCTGGGACTTCCCAGTATTCTCTATATTCGCCTAAATCGTTTACTAAATTATTAAACACAATAGTACTAGCAGAAACTGCTTTTGTTTTCACCATTTGTTTAAATTCGACAACGGTTTTAAAAGCGATAAACTCACCTGTTTTATATGTTACGTTCATCTTATCTAGTAAATCAACGCCATATTTTTGTTCTATCTCTTGAATAACGCGTACCGATGCATCAATAGAGCATCCAGAAGCAGGGTGAATTTCTTGATCCACAGCTAGGATGATAAATCGGTTGTATTTAATCTCATAAGAAGCAGTTAAGGGGGTAGCATGGGCAACCCAATCGGCTGTAAAACGACTTAATACTTCGTCTATTTCTCGCACCTCTTCATCGGAAAACTTTCTATTTGACTGATAAATCCAAACTCTTGAATGATCAGGCATTTCTTCAAATGGCTTAAACATAGTTATAAATCTTCTGCGTTTGCAATTAATTCGGCAACGTCAAGCACTTTAACTTCACCTTCTTTTTCTTTAAATTTTACCCCATCGGTAAGCATGGTATTACAGAATGGACATCCTGCAGCGATAATTTCAGCATTCGTTCCAAGGGCTTCTTCTGTTCGCTCTACGTGAACTTCTTTCGTTCCGTTTTCTGGTTCTTTGAACAATTGTGCTCCACCTGCTCCACAGCAGAAACCATTTAACTTAGAACGCTTCATTTCAACTAATTCAGCATCTAATTTCTCGATTAATTGACGAGGAGCTTCAAACACGTTATTTGCACGCCCTAGATAGCAAGGGTCGTGAAACGTAATGCGCTTTCCTTTAAAACTTCCCCCTTCAATTGTTAATCGTCCTTCGTCTAAAAGAGATTTTAAAAATTGAGTGTGGTGGACCACTTCATATTTACCGCCTAAACCAGGGTATTCATTTTTCAACGTATTAAAACAGTGAGGACAAGCCGTTACAATTTTCTTCACCTCATAACCATCTAATACTTGAATATTCATCATGGCTTGCATTTGAAATGCGAATTCATTTCCTGCGCGTTTTGCTGGATCACCCGTACATCCTTCTTCTGTACCGAGTACCGCAAAAGGCACATTGGCTTTATTCAACAATTTTACAAATGCTTTTGTTATTTTTTTTGCTCTATCGTCAAAACTACCTGAACAACCAACCCAAAATAAAACCTCCGGTTGTTCTCCTTTTGCCATCATTTCGGCCATTGTAGGCACTACTAAATTTTCTGACATAATTTATTGGTGTCTATTTAAAATCAACAGCTGTTGTCAATTTATTTTGTTAGTTACTTAGTTTTCGTCCTTCCAGTTTAAGCGATCCATTTGGTTGTACTGCCATGGCGCACCGTTGTTTTCGATATTCTGCATCATATTGTTTAATTCAGTAGGTGCAGCACTTTGCTCCATTACCAAGAATCTTCGCATATCCATAATAATAGACAACGGACTGATATCAATCGGACATTCTTCTACACATGCGTTACACGTATTACACGCCCATAATTCTTCAGGCGTAATATAATCGTTTAACAGTGTTTTACCATCATCTACAAACTTACCGTTGTTTGCATCCAATATTTTACTTACATCTTCCAAACGATCACGTGTTGACATCATGATCTTACGAGGAGATAGTTTTTTTCCTGTTGTATTTTGAGGACAAGAAGAAGTACAACGACCACATTCTGTACATGAATAGGCGTTCATGAGTTGCACCCAATTCAAATCCATCACGTCTTGTGCACCGAATTTCTCAGGTTCTCCTACCGCTTCTGCAGGTGCAGCGAAAGGATCTGCATTTGGATCCATCATCAATGCTACTTCATTCTTAACTGACTCTAAGTTGTCAAATTCTCCTTGCGGCTCTAAATTCGCATAGTATGTATTAGGGAAAGCTAAGAAAATGTGTAAGTGTTTAGAGTAATACAAGTAGTTCATAAAGAACATAACTCCTACAATGTGAGCCCACCAGCAAAAGCGCTCAATAAACGCTACTGTTGCTAGGTCCATGCCACTGAATAACGGTGTAATCAATCCCGAGATAGGGAATGATCCTGCTTCGATATAATGCGGATAATTATTTAACTGAAGATAGTAATCTGCTGCATTCATTACCAAAAAGAACACCATAAGGATGGATTCAATATAGATAATATTATTGGCATCTCGTTTTGCCCATCCTTCTAATTCCGGTTGGTTCAAACGCTTTAATTTGAGAATATTTCTTCTAATCCAAAATACTGCAACTCCAAAAATAACTAAGAATGCTAGTACTTCAAAACACCCGATAAGTACGTCATAAGCAGCGCCTAAGAAACTAAAAGCACGATGCGTACCAAATAATCCATCCACAATAATCTCGAGCATCTCGATGTTGATGATGACGAATCCTACGTACACAAAAATGTGCAATATCGCAGGAATAGGACGTTTTACCATTTTGGATTGCCCCAATGCCACGCGAATCATATTGCGCCATCTTTCTTTAGGTCTATCGGTACGGTCAAGGTCTCGCCCTAACTTAATGTTGCGAATTAATTTCTTTACATTTCGAATAAAGAAGCCAAATCCAGCGATCAGTAATATTAAAAATAATGCTTGGCCTAAATACTGCATAGTTGTAATAAATTGTTTCTGTAAAGTTGTTAGTTTTTTTGGTTAGATTGGTTCTAAATTTCGATTAATTATTGTTGTCCTCTTTTTCTTGGTAAGGTGTCGCCTTTTTACCAAATAATGAAAAGTGAACATAACGCTTTGGATTTTCTTTCAAATCGCGCATCAACTCCTCTAGTTCTTTTGATGCTCCCGTTAGGTTTTTATATAATTCTTCGTCTTTTAAAAGCTTGCCAACTGAACCATTGCCATTCTCAATATCAGCTAAGAGTTTGTCGATATTAGCTGAAGCACTTTGTAAGTTAGCAAATGTTCCGTTAATATCCAACTCACTTAATTCTTGTGATAGCCCCACAAAATTCTTGCTCATGACATTTAAGTTTGTCATTGTACCATTTAATTGAGGCTCAATACCGCGCATTAATCTATTTGCACCGGCTAAGGTTCCGTTCAATTCTGAAACACTAGCTTTTAAATCGGCTTGCATCTGCTCATCTAGGACTCCGTTTACAGCTAGCAACATCGCATTTGCATTAGACAGTACTTCCTCTACTTTTGCTTTTAATGGCTCTAACTCACCCACTAATTTTTCTGTAATATCGAACTGTACGGCTCCTTTTAAATATTGTCCTGTTTGGGCATAATCCGTATCTCCAAATTTTGGATCAATTGAAATCCCTTTTCCACCGAGTAATCCTGGCGAATAAATCGTTGCTACACTTGACTTTGAAATTTCAATGGGATGAGACATCATTAATTCCACTACAAGCTTCCCTGTTTGGGCATTAATATTGATACGAGAGACCTTCCCTACGACCAAACCATTGATCGTTACGTTGGAAGAGGTAGTTAGTCCTTCAACATTATCATATTCAACATAATACTTAGTACTATTATCAAAAATATTTCTTCCATCTAAAAAAGAATATCCCCAAATAAATAAAGCAATTGCTCCTAATACTAAAATAGCTGTTTTAATTTCTCTAGATATTTTCAAAACTCTATATTTTTATATAACACGCAAAAATAAACTTTTATTTTTTAAAAAGCAGTGTTTATTTCAATGCCTCTTCTACAGATATACTCTTCCCGTCCTTATACGCCACAATAAATGAGGAGCTATGTCCTTTTGCCTTAGCTTCTTCTAAGTGTTTTTTAGCTTGATTGTAATCGGAAGTTTGAGCGTAAAAATACTTATGTACAGTTGTTCCTTTTTCCATTGTGACATTCGAAAGCCCTTTGAAATTTTTAGGTTTCAGTTCTAAAACGCGGGAGCTAGCAGCAATTTGCACTTTAAAAATCACGCCTTTGGCTGTCGTAGAGGAAGCGGTAGTTTCTGTATTTTCTTTTGTTTTGGTCGCTTTTGATGTTGACGTAGTTGATGTCGTTGATTTGGATGGTGATTCAATTAAGGTGGCTGTCGCATCACTACCGTAATATGTATTCTTGTAATCAATAATACCCTTAGCAATTGATTCTGCTAATTCTTTTTGCCCTTGTTTCGATGACAAATAAGCGCCTTCATCCTTGTTTGACACAAAGCCCAATTCAATTAATATACTTGGCATAAAAGCACCGTGCAACACCCAGAACGGTCCTTGTTTAACTCCCCTATTCTTACGTTTCAATTCATAGGTAAATCCATCTTGAACACGACTAGCCAAGTCAATACTCTGGTGGATATAATCTTCTTGAAGCAGGGTTAAACCGATAATTGATTCTGGAGCACTCGGATCAAAACCTGCGTATTTTGTTTTATAGTCGTCCTCCATCATAATAACGGAGTTCTCCTTTTTCGCTACATCTAAATTGGATTTATTTTTACTCAAACCCATCACATAGGTTTCAGTACCAAACGCAGTGTTGTTATCCACACCATTGCAATGGATCGACACGAATACATTACCTCCTTTTTCGTTTGCGATCACGGAGCGCTGTTTTACTTCGACAAAAACATCTTTATCTCGAGTGTAAATCACTTCTATATCTTTGTGTTTTTCGAGAATTTTTCCCGTTTCTAAAGCAACAGCTAATACGATGTCTTTCTCCACATTCCTAGAGTGATTCGTCCCCGAATCTTTTCCTCCATGACCAGGATCCAAGACTACTTTAAATTTTTTACTTTGCCCTAAGGTAGCTACCGTAAAGCACAAGAAAGAAAAAACTAACAGCAATTGAGCAACTCTATTGTTCATAAAAAAAAGTCGTTTAGAATTCGTTTAATATAAATTAAATTACATTTTTCAGAAAAAATATATGTAAGTTTGACACGTTAAAAACAACGGGTTTGATTTTACAAAAATAGCACATATTCATAGATTTGCGTACTAATATTTTCAATATCGTCATAGTTTTGTTTGTTTTAGGGATGTTTTCATTCCCTAGAGTGAAAGCTCAAGAGTTCAACAAAACAACTACTTCACTGAAAGCCAATACTAAAGACTCTAAACTCTTTGATAGTTTAGATACGGATACTATGGGATCCATTCAAGATACAACGCCTCCGGCACAGCGTTTGAAAGACAGCATTCAACCTCCTGTAAAGGGGTATTTAGAAGATATTGTTTTTCGCAAGGCAAAGGACTACAACAAGCTTGATCAGAAGAAAAAGCAAATTACGCTCTATAACGAAGCAGAGTTAAAGTACCAAGATTTTGAATTGACTGCTGGAATCATTGTCTTCAACTATGAGCAAAATCAAATTTACGCAGGGCGTATCAAAGACAGTCTCGGGAATTTGAGTCAAGCACCTGTATTCAAACAAGGTGGTCAAATTGTTGAACCTGACTCCATTGTATACAACACTAAATCACAACGTGCCTTAGTGTGGCAATCGAGAACCTCACAAGGGGAATTCAATATCAAATCAGGTATGACTAAAAAGGAAAATGACTCGGTTTATTTTATGGAGGACGTAATTTTTACGACTGCTAAAGATTTGGATGATCCTGAATACTACTTCAAAACGAAAAAAGTAAAATTAGTTCCCAATAAAAAAGTGGTAGTAGGCCCTACCAATATGGTGATTGCTGATGTACCAACACCGCTAGGTCTTCCATTCGCCTTTTTCCCTATGTCGGAAAAAGCAGAATCGGGTTTTATTATTCCCAGCGTTGGGGAAACCAACCAACAGGGGTACTATTTACAAAACGCGGGCTACTATTTTGCCATGAGTGAAAAAGCAGATTTAACCGTGCAAGGGGATTACTACACTAATGGTAGCTGGGCATTGCGCACCAATAGTAACTACGCCAAGCGCTATAAATACAACGGTCGGGTTTTGGTTCGCTATGAAAACAACATTTTTAGCGAACGCGGCTTACCTGACTATCAAAAGAATACCATTTACAACATTCAGTGGAACCACTCCCAAGATCCAAAATCAAATCCTGGTTCGCGTTTCTCTGCTTCCGTAAATATGGGTAGTGGTAAGTACTTTAGACAGTCGAATAACTCCTATAATATTGGAGCTTCGTTGAACAATACGATGAACTCATCCATCAGTTATTCTAAAACATTTGAGAGTACGCCTCAAGTCAATATGTCCTTATCGGCTACACATTCTCAATCGACCAACACGGGTAGAATCAATATGAGTTTACCAACCCTACAGGTGAGTGTAGATCGCATGTTCCCTTTTGCTCCAAAAGTAGGATCGAAAAAAGGATTAATCAAAAACTTAAACCTTTCGTATAACGTAAGAGGGGAAAACAGCGTGAATATTCACGAAGACAACTTCTTCAAGCAAGCGATGTTTGACAGCTTAAACACAGGTTTTCAACATACTATTCCGTTAACGACAAACTTTAAGTTGTTTAAACACCTTTCTGTTACCGCAGCGGCTAGTTATAATGAGGTTTGGGTATTTAACACAATCAAAAAGCAATACAATCCAGAAACGAACCGCGTAGAAGATATTCGTACCAATGGGTTTGATCGATACAATACGTATAATGCATCTACCAATATTGGAACGACGATTTACGGTACGTTTAACTTTGGCAAAGACAGTAAGATCCAAGCCATTCGCCACGTGATGCGTCCAAGCGTAGGTTACGCCTATACACCGAGTTTTGAGAAGTATTACGACACTTATGCCATTGATGCAACAGGGCTAACCATGCAAGACTATTCGCGCTTCCAAGGAGGGTTATTTGGAGCACCAGGTAAGATGAGTTCCAACATGTTAAACATGCAAGTGAGCAATACCTTTGAGGCTAAAGTACGCGATGAAGAAGAAAAAGAAGGATTTAGAAAAGTGATGTTATTGAATAACTTAAACTTATCTACTAGTTATAATATGTCTGCCGATTCACTGAAATGGGCGCCAATGCGCGTTACTACAGGAACTAGTATCCTCAAAGACAAAATGCAAATTAACGTAGGGGCTACTTTAGACCCTTATGCTTTAAATAACAACAATCAGCGTATTGATATGTTCAATATCAATAATGGTGGTAGTTTATTCCGTTTAACTAGTGCAAACGTCACAATTAACTGGTCGATGTCAAGTAGCGATCCTCTATTTGGGAACACGGAAAATCCAAACCAAAACTCTGTAGATAACGGAGGACGTGGGGATGATTTATTCGGTCAGGGAGGAAATTTAGGAGACAGCAGACAAAGTATGTTTGACAATAAGGAAGACCGTCCATTTGAAGGTTTTTACAATGCTAAATTGCCTTGGGATCTGACCTTTGCATATTCCTTGACGTACAACAACTCCGCTAGACAAAATGAAATTACCAATAATACCGTGATGATGTCTGGAAATATCGAGCTTACTCCTCGTTGGAAGGTTGGTTTTTCTTCGGGATATGATTTTGCACAGAAAGGAGTGACTTTTACACAACTTCGCTTTGAACGAGATCTATTGAGTTGGCGCATGGACTTTACTTGGGTACCTATTGGAACCTATACCAGTTGGGGCTTCTTTATTGGAATCAAGTCGTCTATGTTAAGTGATATTAAGTGGGAAAAACGAAAAGCACCAGATAAACGCTATTTTTAATTCTATATCAACATGAAAAAAACAATCATCAATTCTAATCAAGCACCTACTCCCATTGGTCCTTATAACCATTCAGTACTAGTAGGTGATTTGCTTTTTATATCGGGTCAAATCCCATTTAATCAAGCCACTGAGACTTTAGTTACTACAGGTATTGAAGATGAAGCTAACCAAGTGATGGCGAATTTAAAAGCCATTCTATCAGAAGCGGGAATGACGTTTGAGAATGTGGTAAAATCAACTATTTTCCTCACAGACATGAATGATTTCGCCAAGGTAAATGAGGTTTATGGCAGTTTTTTCCAAGCAGCCACTGCACCAGCAAGAGAATGCGTTCAGGTAGTCAAACTACCGCGCAACGTAAACGTCGAAATTTCAATGATTGCAACGAAGTTTTAAATAAAAACACAAGGGGGTCCAAATGGACCCCCTTGTATTTTATTTGGCACTCCTACCCTTATAGCTCACAAGGGTTTGATTTCTGCTATTCAATAGCATTTAACAACAACTGAGCACTGGCTTCGTTTGTTGCTAAAGGCACGTTGTGCACGTCGCATACGCGGAGTAGCATATTAATATCTGGTTCATGGGCGTGTTTTCCCAACGGATCTTTAAAAAACAAAACCATATTTGTCTTGCCCTCAGCCACCCGTGCTGCGATCTGAGCATCTCCTCCTAGCGGACCTGAAAGCATACGTCTCACTTCGAATCCCTCTTTTTGAGCAATTCCACCTGTAGTGCCCGTAGCAATCAATGTTATACCTTCGCCAGTTAAAACCGCTCTATTCTTTTGAATAAAAAGCAGCATTTCATCCTTTTTACCATCGTGGGCAATTATTGCTATTTCCATTTTTCTATTTGTGATAATCAATTAATCCATCCAACGGTTTTTGCATGATTTTCCCAACCGTTATACCCTTTTCTAAGAGTACCGCTCTAAACTCATCTTGTAAAAAATAGGCTACTGACCCCACAAAATGAACAGGTACTGTACTCGCTTCCTCATGGCTTTTAATGTAGTGCTCTACAAAAAAAACTAGTTGTTCTTTAATCATTTGCTGAAAGAAAGGATGGTTTTTGTGTTCAATCAAGAACGGTAAAAAGGAAGCCAAATACGCATTGGGATTTTCCTTTTTATAGAAATTATACTTCACGACATCGGCATCTAAATCGTACTTTTGCGTGAATTTCTTTGCCAATTCCTCTGGCATATAATTTAAGAATAATGCCTTAATCATCAATCGTCCAAACGCACTTCCGCTGCAATCATCCATAGCCATATATCCCAAGGATTGTACCTTTTGATGGATTGTATGTCCGTCGTAATACGAGACATTTGAACCTGTTCCATTAATGCATACAATACCTTTTTCCGTTTGACCTACTGTAGCATAAACTGCCGCATAGGTATCTTCATGTACGTGTATGCCTTGACAATTGACAAAATAAGACGCAAAAAAATCGCGTACAGTTGTTTTACTTCGATTTGATCCACAACCCGATCCATAAAAAAACAATTGCCCGACGTTGTCCTTGTTTTTTGCAATGTCAGGCACTGTATTTACGCGAGTGTAAAACTCTTCTAAGGTAATAACTTCGGGATTAAGCCCGAGGCTAGTCACCGAAGTTATCACTTTATTATCTTGATCAAAAAAGATCCAATCTGCTTTTGTAGAACCGCTATCGACGATTATTTTCATTTGTATATTGTATTACTTTACTGTAGTTAACAACACAGCCATATCTACCATTTTAGCAGCATATCCGTATTCATTATCATACCAAGCAACGAATTTATAAAAAGTTTCGTTTAAAGCAATACCGGCTTTTGAATCAATAATACAGGTATGCGTATCCGAAACGAAATCTTGAGAGACTACATCATCCTCCACAAAGGCCATGATTCCCTTTAGTTCGTTTTGGCTTGCTTGTTTTAAAACAGCCATCACGGCATCATAAGAAGTAGATTTCGCCAATTTTACTGTTAAATCTACAACGGACACGTCAGCAGTCGGTACACGCATAGACATCCCCGTTATTTTTCCCTTTAATTCGGGAATGACTTTTCCTACTGCTTTTGCCGCTCCAGTAGAAGCAGGAATAATATTTACCATAGCCGAACGCCCTCCTCTAAAGTCTTTTTTAGAAGGTCCATCTACAGTATATTGTGTGGCAGTAGCTGCGTGGATTGTCGTCATTAATCCCTCGACGATGCCGAAGGAATCGTTTAACACTTTTGCCAAAGGCGCCAAGCAATTCGTTGTACAAGAAGCATTGGACACAATTGTATCTGTTGCTTTCAATTCTTTTTCATTTACCCCCATCACAAACATAGGAGCATCAGGAGATGGAGAAGAAATCAACACTTTTTTCGCTCCTGCGTCTATGTGTTTTTGTGCACCGGCTAGGTCTTTAAAAACGCCCGTACAATCGGCTACAACATCCACTTGCACGGCATCCCATTTCAACAACAACGGATCGCGTTCTGCTGTTACGCGAATTTCTTTTCCATTGACAATTAAATGTCCATCTACAACCTCAACTGTACCGTCAAAACGACCATGTACGGAATCATACTTAATTAAATAGGCCAATTGATCTACGGCCATTAAATCGTTTACTGCAACGATCTCTATATCATTACGCTTTACTGCTTCTCTTAACATTAGACGACCAATGCGTCCAAAGCCATTAATACCAACTCTTGTTTTCATCTTTGCTTTTTTATTTAATTCGTTATATTATATGGTGATAATATCGGACACGCGCAATAATTCTGCGTCCACAGCCGTATGTCCTTTCACAATATGTTCTAAGGGTGTCAATGCCACTTGATCGTTGATTAGTCCAACCATGAAGTTCTTTTTTCCTTCCAACAGGGTCTCCACAGCTTTCACGCTTAATCGACTGGCAAGCACGCGATCAAAACACGAAGGAGCTCCGCCTCGTTGCATATGCCCTAAAACCGACACACGCACTTCGTATTCAGGCAAGTGTTCTTCTACATATTCTCCTAATTCGAAAACGTTCTTCCCCAACTTCTCTCCTTCAGCTACAATCACAATACTCGATGATTTTCCAGAGAGTTTGCTCTTTTTCAACGATTCAAGCAAGCGCTCCAATCCCATATTCTCTTCGGGAATAATGATCTCCTCTGCCCCTGCGCCAATACCTGCATTTAAAGCAATATGTCCCGCATCACGTCCCATTACCTCCACAAAAAACAAACGCTTGTGAGAGCTAGCGGTATCTCTAATTTTATCTACTGCATCCACAACAGTATTCAAGGCCGTATCAAAACCAATGGTATGACTGGTTCCGTTGATATCGTTGTCTATCGTTCCAGGAATTCCCATCACAGGAATATCAAATTCTTTACTCAACAACATCGCTCCAGTAAAACTACCATCACCGCCAATAACAATTAAAGCGTCAATTTGCGCTTGTTTTAAATTGTCATACGCCGCTTTACGACCTTCTGCTGTGCGGAACGCAGCACTGCGCGCTGTTTTTAAAATAGTGCCTCCTTTGTTGATGATGTAATTGACATCACGAGGTCCCAATACTTCAAAATCACCTTCTACCAATCCTTGAAAGCCTCTAAATATTCCAACACACATCACATTGTGATAGGAACAAGTACGCACAATCGCTCGGATTGCAGCATTCATACCTGGTGCATCACCACCAGAGGTCAAAACCCCTATCTTTCTTATAAGGTTACTCATAATTGCATTTCTTTTTAGTAAATTTAAGCAATACCCTAGATTAAATCAATCCATAAATGCGATTTATTTGCCTAATTGCTATTATATTTTTGTTAAAAATCAATTATTTTTTACTCAAACTTCTCTTAATCAAACTAACAAGCATAAAAAATGTTAATTGATTTCATAACTAACGTTTAAAAAACAAACAAAAAACAACTGATATACAACACCTTACACCCCAAAAACAAGCGTTATCCCCTATTCATACAAACCAAGTTCCACTTAGAGTCCCAAAGGAAGATTCCCCTTCTCGCTCAGCACATAATCTAGATTGAGTATAAATTACAAAGCTAAAATTATCACATAGACATAACTGTTTATATACCAGTACTTTACATACAAAAATAACTTCCTTTACAAATCCTTAAAAAAATTCTACGAATAAAAAATAAAGCTATTTTTGTGGCATGAAAAGAAAGAGAACAGAAAGAATCGTATTCGAAAACGTAGAAGTCCTTGATGCAGGTGCAAAAGGCGTTTCAGTGGCTAAGGCTCCTGACGGGAAGGTTATTTTTATTCCCAATGTTGTTCCGGGAGATATCGTTGATATTCAAACCGTTAAAAAGAGAAAAGCCTATTATGAAGGGATAGCTATAAAAATCCACCATTTTTCTAAGAATCGCATTGAACCCGTATGTCAACATTTCGGTGCTTGTGGTGGTTGTAAATGGCAAAATATGTCATATGAGCAACAGTTATTTTACAAGAACCAAGAAGTTCAAAATAACTTAAAGCGAATTGGCAAAATAGAATTACCGGAGTTTGAACCCATTTTAGGTTCTGAAAAAACGTTATTTTACAGAAACAAAATGGAATTTTCGTTCTCTAATGCTCGTTGGTTAACGCCAGAAGAGATTGCAAGTGGAGATGAAATAGGAAAGGAAAATGCGCTAGGTTTTCACATTCCAAAAATGTGGGACAAGATTTTAGACATTCAAAAATGTCATTTGCAACAAGATCCTTCCAATGCCATCCGCAATGAGATTCGCGAATTTGCCAATGCCAATCAACTTTCTTTTTTCAATCCAAGAGAGCAAGAAGGACTATTGCGTACTTTAATGATTCGCACGAGTTCAATAGGTGAAATCATGGTGATGATTCAGTTTTTCCATGACAACAAAAAAGAGAGAGAATTACTATTAGATCACTTAGCGGAGAAATTCCCAGCAATCACTTCCCTACAATACGTGATTAATGGCAAGGCGAACGATACCATATACGACCAGGATGTTGTTTTATACAAAGGACGCGACTATATCTTAGAGGAGATGGAAGGGTTGAAATTTAGCATCAATGCAAAATCGTTCTACCAAACCAATTCGGATCAAGCATATGAGTTGTACAAGATCACTCGCGATTACGCCGAGTTAACGGGCAATGAATTGGTTTTTGACTTGTATACAGGTACGGGAACTATTGCACAATTCGTTTCTAAAAAGGCGAAAAAAGTAGTAGGTGTTGAAGCCGTTCCAGAGGCGATTGCCGATGCGAAAATCAACGCAGAACGCAACGGTATAACCAATTGTGATTTCTTTGTTGGAGACATGAAAAACGTATTCAACGATGAGTTTATTGCCACACACGGTCATCCTGATGTAATTATCACCGACCCACCGCGTGATGGTATGCACAAAGACGTAGTGGAAATGCTGTTAAAAGTAGCGCCTAAACGCATTGTCTATGTAAGTTGTAACTCTGCTACACAAGCAAGAGATTTAGCTTTACTAGACGCAAAATACAAGGTAACAAAAGTTCGTCCAGTTGATATGTTCCCACAAACCCATCACGTGGAAAATGTGGTTCAATTGGAATTAAAATAATACTAAAAAGCACACCCAAAAAGGAGTATCTCTTATTGAGATACTCCTTTTTTTATACCCAAGATGATTCACTCTTCTACACTAGTTCTAAAAAAGAAGCCTCTACACTATCATTTTCTCGCTATAGCCCACCAAACACATCAACAAAAGAAGTATTTCTTCGCGAAGAAGGATGTTTTTGAAATAAGCGCAAAAAACAGGTCTGTTTTTTGAATGACAAATTGTACATAATAACTTAATTTTTAAAAAAATGAAAAGATTTGTACTCGGATTTGGGCTTATTGCCTTACTCCTATCCAGCTGTAGCAAAGAAGAACAAGAAGCTGCCCCCAAGAACCTTCAACATCCTTATCAATTAACAGAAGATTCCTATCAAGCAAAAATTGTTCAAATGGAAACCCTTTTTCATCAATATGGTTTTGTTAATGATTTAGAAGATCCCTATGATTACAATGACCCCAAAAACAGAAAAGCCATTGAAGAACTTGATTTAAAGGAACTGAAACTCTTTCTTGAAGAATTTAGTTCGGAAGAAGGGCTGAAAAATTTAGATGAGGCAGGAAGTATTGAAAAATCAAAACAATATGCGAGAGAACACAATGCTACAAATACAAAAGGGATTATCACCATGTGATAATCCCTTTTGTATTTAACCTATAGGGTATACACCTAAAAATTTGGTTTCAATGTATATTTCTTGTAGAAAGCATCAATGCGTTCCACCACTTCATCTGCCGAATCAACCAATTGGATTAAATTCATATCTTCTGGTGAAATCGTTGCATATTTGTCTAACAACACTTTTTTAATCCACTCCAACATGCCGCCCCAGAAGTCAGTTCCCACTAAAATAATTGGGAATTTAGCGATTTTCTTGGTTTGAATTAGGGTGATTGCTTCGAACAATTCATCTAGTGTTCCGAAGCCACCTGGCATTACAACAAATCCTTGTGAGTACTTAACAAACATTACTTTACGCACGAAAAAGTAGTCGAACTGAATGTTTTTATCACTGTCAATATAGGGGTTAAAGTGCTGTTCAAAAGGCAGTTCGATGTTTAGCCCAACGGAAACCCCTTGTCCAAGATGTGCACCTTTATTTCCAGCTTCCATAATTCCAGGACCACCACCTGTAATTACACCATATCCCGCTTTACTTACCTTAAAAGCAATTTCTTCAGCTAATTTATAGTAAGGATCCTCTTTTTTTGTTCTCGCTGATCCAAAGATAGAAATACAAGGGCCAATACGTCCCATTTTTTCATATCCATTAACGAATTCAGACATGATTTTAAAGATTCCCCATGAATCGTTTGTCTTTATCTCTGTCCAAGATTTTTGCTTGAATTTTTCTTGGATTTTCTCCTCTTCATTTCCTAAATTTTCTTTCATAATTCAATTATTTTTTAAGCTCTTTTTTCAAAAACTGAGCAGTATAACTCTTCTTAACTTTACTTATTTCCTCAGGTGTTCCCTTGGCGAGTACTTCGCCTCCATTAGCTCCACCTTCGTACCCTATATCAATGATATAGTCGGCGAGTTTAATCACATCGAGGTTGTGCTCGATAATCAATACGGTATTCCCCTTTTCCACGAGAGTATTGATTACTTCCATCAATACGCGAATATCTTCAAAATGCAAGCCCGTAGTGGGTTCATCTAAGATATAGAAGGTATTTCCCGTATCTTTTTTTGACAATTCTGTTGCCAATTTAATGCGCTGTGCCTCTCCTCCTGACAGGGTTGTACTTTGTTGACCTAAGGTAATATACCCCAATCCCACATCGTTAATCGTCTTTAGCTTGCGGTAGATCTTCGGTATATTTTCAAAAAATTCTGTTGCATCTGCCACGGTCATTTCCAGCACATCGGAGATTGATTTTCCCTTATATCTAATTTCCAGTGTTTCGCGGTTAAATCGCTTGCCTTGACAAGTTTCACACTCGACGTAAACATCGGGTAAAAAGCCCATTTCAATGGTGCGTACCCCCGATCCTTCACAGGTATCGCATCGGCCTCCACTGACATTAAAACTAAATCGCCCAGGCTTATATCCGCGAATAGAGGCTTCGGTTGTTTGTGCAAACAAATTTCGAATATCAGAAAACACATCGGTATAGGTTGCTGGGTTAGATCGAGGTGTACGTCCAATTGGACTTTGATCAATGCCAATTACCTTGTCAATATGCTCCAATCCACTAATCTTTTTATAAGGCTGTGGTTTAGTCACGGCGTTAAAGAAATGCGTATTCAAGATTGGATAAAGTGTTCCATTGATTAAGGTTGATTTTCCTGAACCTGAAACTCCTGTCACACAAGTTAGTGTACCTAATGGAATTTCAATGGTAACATTCTTTAGGTTGTTTCCCGTTGCTCCTTCTAATTTTATTTTCTTACCATTGCCTTTTCGGCGTTCTTTTGGAACAGCAATCTCCAATTCACCATTCAAATATTGAGCCGTTAGCGTATGTTCTTTCAACAATTCTTGAGGCGTTCCAGTGCTGATAATTTTACCTCCGCGTTTTCCAGCATACGGTCCAATATCAATCACAAAATCTGCGCGTTCGATCATGTCTTTGTCGTGTTCCACCACCAGAACGGAATTTCCAATATCGCGTAGCGATTCCAACGATTTAATCAAGCGTTCGTTATCGCGTTGGTGCAACCCAATACTCGGTTCATCCAAAATATACAAAACGCCCACCAATTGAGAACCAATTTGCGTCGCCAAACGGATGCGTTGTGCTTCTCCTCCTGACAGGGTTCTCGAGCTTCGGTTTAAAGATAAATACGTCAATCCAACATCTTTCAAAAACGACAAACGCGTATTGATTTCTTTAAGGATTTCCTCTGCAATGCTCTTTTGTTTTTCAGAAAGTCTAGCATCAATATCAGCAAACCAAAGAATCAAATGCTCAATGTCCATTTGAATGAGTTCTCCAATATTTTTATCCGCAATTTTAAAGTACAACGCTTCTTTTCTCAAGCGGGTACCCTGACAAGAAGGACAGTCAATTTCGTCCATATATTCTTTTGCCCATCGCTTGATGGATGCTGTTTCACTTTCTTCAAACTGATTCTTGATGAAATTGTTGATTCCTTCAAAATCTATTTTATAATTCTTAGAAATTCCCGCAACTTTGTGTTCTACAGTAAAACTATCTTGTCCTCCATGTAGGATGACATCCATAGCTTCTTTGGGTATATCCTGAATGGGGTCGGACAATTTGAAATTATAGCGCTGAGCGATCGTTTCCAATTGTTTAAATATCCAAGTACTTTTTTCAGGCCCCAAGGGAGCTAAACCACCTTTTTTAATGGAAATTGATGCATCGGGAATTACTTTATGTTGGTTAATTTCATGTATTGTTCCCAGTCCATTACACGATTCACAGGCTCCTTTTGGGGAGTTAAAGGAAAAGTTATTAGGCTCGGGTTTGGCATAGGATATTCCAGAAGTTGGACACATGAGGTGGCGGCTAAAAAAGCGCACTTCTTGCGATTCCTGATCCAAAACAACAAGGGTATCATCGCCGTGATACATGGCAGTTTGGATACTTTCAGCCAAGCGCTGAATGGTTTGTTCATTGGTATCAATCGCCATGCGATCAATTACTATTTCGATATCGTGGGTTTTATATCGATCGGCTTTCATGCCGTATTCTAAATCCTTAATTTCTCCGTCTAGGCGCACTTTCAAAAATCCTTGTTTGGCAATTTGCTCAAACAATTCGCGATAGTGTCCTTTTCGTGAACGAACCACAGGTGCTAAGATATTTATTTTTTTTCCGTCAAAATCCTTTAGAATCAATTCTTGGATTTGACTGTCGGTATAGCTGACCATTTTTTCACCGGTATTATAGCTATACGCCTCACCTGCTCTTGCGTAAAGCAAGCGCAAGAAGTCATAAATTTCAGTGATTGTTCCAACGGTTGAACGCGGACTTCTATTCGTCGTTTTTTGTTCGATTGCAATTACAGGAGATAGCCCATCAATTTTATCCACATCTGGACGTTCTAGACCGCCTAAAAATTGTCTTGCATAGGCAGAAAACGTCTCAATATAGCGGCGTTGTCCCTCTGCATATATCGTATCGAAGGCTAAAGACGATTTTCCAGAACCCGACAAACCGGTTATTACAACGAGCTTTTCTCGTGGAATGCGGATATCAATATTTTTTAGATTGTGAACGCGAGCTCCTAAAACTTCTATATAATCTTCTACTTTAGACATAATTTTGTGCAAAAAAACAAAGATACGTATTAATCTTGTTTTATGTAATCTGCTGTTCTAATGTTTTGCGGTGATTTAGCATTATTTAACAGCGGGAATGTCTTGATTATTAATTCCCTCAAAGCATCCGTTCTACTTTTAAAAATCGTATTTTTATCTCGAAAAAAATGAATACGATGAAAGGAGCCCTATTATATGAGTTGGGTCAAGTTCCCAAATTTGGCACAATAGAACAACCAACGGTACAAGAAGAAGGACAATACGCCATCCGCGTAACGGCGGCGGCGGTAAAGAACTTAGATAAAGCTCGAACAAGCGGCAAGCACTATGCTAGTTACACCCATTTACCTGCCGTAGTAGGCAATGACGGGGTTGGCTATTTAGCAGATGGAACTCGGGTATACGGACAAGGAATTACGGGTATGATAGCGGAACACGCGATTATCACAGGCAATTACACCCCTGTACCCAAAGAACTAGACGATGCGACAGCGGCGGCTTTACCCAATGCAATTCTGGGATCTGCAATGCCTTTGATCATTCGCGCGCGTTTACAAGAAGGACAAAATGTTTTATTCAATGGCGCAACTGGTGTTACTGGTCAGATTGCCGTGCAAATTGCCAAACACTATGGGGCAAAAGAAATCATTGTAACGGGACGTAATCAGGCTATCCTAGAGCAATTAAAGGCCTTTGGAGCTACTCAAACCCTGGTACTCACTGAGGACTATACAAAATTAGAAGATCAAATTAAAGCCATGCACCAAGTTACACCTATCGATGTGGTGATTGATTATTTATGGGGCAAGCCTTTTCAGTCTATCCTCAATGCCTTTAAAGGCAACGATATTCATCACCAATCTTCTACAGTAAAAATAGTTACTGCAGGTGATATGGCCGGCAAAGAAATCCAGTTGACTTCTGCCATTTTAAGAAGTACAGATATTCAACTGATGGGTTCTGGATTCGGCAGTCTTACCAAGGAAGAACTCATTGTCTTCAACAAAGTAATTCTGCCTGAAATGTTTTTACTCGCTGCTCGTGGTAAATTGCATATTCAAACAGAAGTACATCCAGTGGAAGCCATTGAACAAGTGTGGAACAAAGCCTTAGATCCAGGTACACGTTTGGTCATTACCTTGTAAATCCACACATAATAAGGCCACAAACTAAAGAAAACTCTTGCCCTTGTTTTCGCAAAAACTCGCTATTTTTGCCAGCAAATGAATCATACGATGAAGATCTTTTTAGAAAATTACTTTCAGTTAAGTAAACACAACACCACCATCCGCAAGGAACTGATGGCTGGGGTTATCACCTTCTTAACGATGTCCTATATTTTGGTTGTCAATCCCAATATTCTCGCAGATGCGGGCATGGACAAACAAGCGGTTTTTATGGCCACAGCCCTCGCTACGGTTTGCGCAACTCTCTTAATGGGATTCATGGCAAAACTGCCGATTGCTCAAGCACCTGGTATGGGGTTAAACAGCTTTTTTGCCTATACAGTCGTACTAACGATGGGGTATAGTTGGGAATTTGCCTTAACTGGTGTATTTCTAGCAGGTTTGATTTTTCTCGTTTTGACCCTATTCAACATTAGGGAGTTAATTGTCAAAAACATACCCAAAGTCTTAAAAGAAGCAATTCCTGTAGGCATTGGATTATTCATTACCTTAATTGGATTAAAAAGTGCGGGCATTGTGGTTAGTAATCCCAATACGCTGGTTACATTAGGTGATTTTAGTCAACACAGTGTATGGATTGCCCTAGCAGGGCTGTTGGTAACGGGTATTTTGTTGATCAAGAATGTCAATGGTGCCATCTTAATCGGCATTGTTGTGGCTACACTTTTCGGGTTTATTCTTGGTGATGTGCAGCTACCGTCAAGTTTACTTACTGCTCCTCCTTCGATGGAACCTACTTTTGGAAAAGCCTTGTCATTCTTGTTCTCACCGGAAACGGCAAACAGCGTTTTTTCTATTGATATGGTCGTTGTCGTTTTTACCTTTCTCTTTGTCAATCTATTTGACACCATAGGTACCTTAATCGGCGTGGTTTCTAAAACGGGTATTGCAGATAAAGAAGGGAATTTTCCTCAAATGAAGAAAGCGCTCTTAACGGATGCTTTGGGAACGACTTTTGGGGCTATACTTGGTACGAGTTCGGTCACTTCATATGTGGAAAGTGCCTCTGGAGTTGCCTCAGGTGGACGCACAGGATTAACAGCAGTAAGCGTGGCTTGTATGTTTGCCTTATCCATTTTCTTAGCGCCCCTATTCTTAATCATTCCTGCTGCAGCTACAGCGCCTGCCTTAGTGATTGTAGGGTTGTTTATGATCAGTTCGGTGGTCAATATCGACTTTAGCGATTTCTCTGAAGCTTTACCTGCTTTTATTACCATCGTCTTTATGCCATTCACCTACAGCATTGCTGAAGGTATTGTATTTGGTATGCTTAGTTTTACACTATTCAAAGTTGGAACACAAAAACACAAGGACGTCAGTCCAACACTTTATATTTTATCCCTCCTATTTTTGATTAAAATAGTTCTGGATGCCTTATAAAAAAACAGCCCTAAACTGCAGTGTAGTTTAGGGCTGTTTTTTTACTTCTTTAATTTATCTGCAACAAGTTTCGCTAGGTTTGATTGCTTATCTGTTTCAGAAAGACTTTCATATACCTCGGTCAGCTGGGTTAAATCATCACCGCTCGTGTAATACAAGTAGTACAAAGCCGTTAATGATGTTTTGTGTTGCTCTAAATAGTTGGAAACAAAGATATTCTGATCGTCTTGTAGTTTTTTATAAGTAGCTACAATCTGATTCATCTTTTCCTCATCCTTGTTCTGTAGGGCTTCCATATAGGCATTTTGTTGTTGCCCTTGATAGCTCAATAAATTGTATTTATACAAACTTAAATTGCGTTCAAATTCACTCAACACCTCGTTGTTTTCCGTTCCTTTTAGCGCAAAAGAAGTAAAGTTATCTTGGTTGATATTGACTTCCGTTTTTCCACTTTCTATAAACAGCGGAATTCTTCCCTTTTGATTTTGAAAGGATAAGTAGCCTAACGTAGGTTGATCAATTTTCCCTTCAAATCGGAACACATTACCTTGCACGACCATGGAGTCAAGTTTAACTCCCGTTTCGTCTTGCGCATTGCCTACTTGATTCAAGTATACATAAGTCCCATCAGGTACATTAGTCAACGAACCCGTAATTTCAAAATTAGTTTTTGAATTACAAGCGGTTAACGCCAAAGCAATTCCTAGGAATAGCCCCATTTTATATATTTTCATAGCCTTATATTTACGATATTAAACAATTAGTCTGTCCTTACACCTACAAGGATAAAAAGGAAACAAACAACATAATCCATCCTGCAACTAAGGACAATCCTCCTATAGGCGTAATAGGACCTAGTATTTTTATTTTCTTGCCAAAAGTAGCGCTCAGCACCAATCCATAGATACTAAAAGAAAACAGAATCACACCGATGATAATCAGGTTAGCAGCGTAATACACATGTTCAGTTTGCGGTAAAATTCCGATGAGAATCAACAGAATGGCATGGTACATTTGATACTTTACTCCTGTTTCAAAACTTTCTAAACGTTCTGCATCCATGTGTTTTTTTAACGCATGTGCGCCGAAAGCGCCAAAGATAATAGCTAGAGCACCAAAGATGCTTCCAGCGAGTAAAGGGGTTGTATTGATACTGTCTATCATGTTTATTTTTATATTTTTAATTTAACGTCAATTGTCCTAAAATCTCTTCAGACATAAAAGGTCCACCAGGATAGCGAGCGGTATAATCGAGATTGAGCCATATCTGACCGCGTTCATCCACGTGATAATGTACTTCTTTTCCTTGGCTTTCTTCTTTAAACAAAACCTCTTTAATCAGGAAAATCACTTTTTCAAGGTGAGCTTTATTTTCGATGAGCATTTCGGGATACATATGTTCTTTGGTGTGAATCAATCGCGGTGTTCCACCAATAGAGCGAATCAAGGCAGCCATCAGGATGGAATAATCATCACAGTCGCCAGAGAAATGCATAAGTGACTCAGAAGCTGTGGCAATATACTCTCTTCCTTTAGGGTCATTAACGTAGTTCCAACGGGTTCGCACTTCTTTAAATATGGCTAAGCACTGTATAATTTGTCGATATTCACCATACCCTTGTACTTTAGAGAAGTTTTTGGTTGTTGCTAATAGGGCAAAATTTCTCACTTTCGGATTGTCGTACTCAATGGCTTTAATCACTTTTGATTTATTTGGAAAGGGCAAAAGTTTAGAGATAATCAGATCTTGTGGATTTTGAGTACTTGCCATGGCATAGATCATGACGCGATAATCTTCAAAGATAGATTCGAGATCATAATCTTCGTGAGATGTTCCTATAAAAAAGATCCCTAAATAAGCGATGATACAAATAAACAAAATGGTTTTCAGTTTTGATAAAATAAACTGAAACAGCGCCAAAATTGCTAATCCCAACAAAATACGATCGAGCTGCCAAGGCCATTCGGGGTCAATTACATTTTGGTGAACGATAATAAATACGGGAATAGTAAGTAGTACGTTTAATATAAAAATAATGATTTTGTCCCATGGAGAAGGAATTCTCAGGTACTCATACCATTTTTTCTTCTTTTTTATAATTTGTACTTCTTGGTTGTTCATTTAGTTTTCAGCAAAAAAAATTACATCTTGACTTCTTCGTATTTTTTTGGTTTTTCAATTAATTGGAGGTCCATTAATTGTTGTTGTATTTTGTTGAAATTTGCGGCTGATAGTTGCTTTTGCGACCAACGCGTCAAGGAAAGCCAAAGTTGAATATCTTCAATTTTTTGATCATAGCGTTCAGCTAGTGTGCGATCGATACTCGGAATCCATTTAAATTCTTCGGTGGTTGCATTAATAATTTCGAGGATGTGAGAAACGAGTCCTTGATTTTCGGCTACAAATTTTTGATTTCCCACCAGTAAAAACGAGGGCCAAGGGGTTGGGCACTCACCAATTCTCCTAAAAATATGTTGATCTACCATGGGTTGAGTCATGAAGCGTTCCCACATAAAATAGTCGGCTTCTCTATTTTTCAGGGCTAATACAGCTTTATCTAACGTATCTACCACTACAAACTCGAGTTGATCTATATTCCAGTTCATTTGTTTGGCATGTACGATAGCCATTAGGTGAGAACCCGATCCGAATCGACTGATAGCAATGCGCTTATGCGCTAGGTCTTCAACGGTTTGAAAAGGCGCATCTGCGGCAACGTGAATCCCCCATAACAAAGGAGAAGCAACATATTCTTGTAGAATAGTCGTAGGGTTTCCCGCTGCGATATCTCGGATAATTCCTTCGGATAAAATGATAGCTAAGTCAGTTTCATTCTGGCGTAACATTTGACACATTTTCCCTGTTCCTTCTGGGATATCTTCCCATTGCAAATCAATTCCAGCTTCATCGAATTCTCCATTTTCTATGCATAGGTGCCAAGGTAAATTAAAGTGTTCGGGTACTCCCACTATTCTAACTGCTTTCATTTTTGTAAGTTCTAGTCATTTTACTGCTAAGATAATAAAAAGTATCTTCAATGACTCGCAAAATGGTGTCAACAAAAAAAAATCTCTACAAGTTTTGTAGAGATTTAAATGGCTAGGGTTTCATCGAGCCTGTTTGTTTTAGACGTGTATGAAATTTAAAGGCTTCTTCCAAAATATGAGGCGTATGTCCGCCCAGTTCTTTGGCCTGTTCAAAGTAGGCTCTTAACTCATCTTTATACTCTGGATGCACGCAATTTTCAATAATAACTTCTGCGCGTTCACGTGGTGATAGTCCGCGTAAATCTGCTAGGCCTTGATCCGTCACTAAGATATCCACATCGTGTTCCGTATGATCCACATGGGAAACCATAGGTAAAACGTGTGAAATTTTATTTTCTTTAGAAGCCGCTTGGGTCACGAAGATACTCAGGTAGGCATTTCGCGCAAAGTCTCCAGAACCTCCAATACCATTCATCATCTTATTCCCTCCAATATGTGTAGAGTTAACGTTTCCATAGATATCAAACTCAATGGCAGTATTGATAGCTATAATTCCCAAACGACGAATCACTTCTGGCGCATTACTAATGTTTTGCGGACGCAACACTAATTTGTCTTTATAACGATCAAAATTGTGGATTAACTTCTCATAACAAGCTTCTGTAACCGTAATAGACGAACCTGAGGCAAAAGTCATTTTCCCTGCGTCAATTAGGTCAAAAGTACTGTCTTGAAGCACTTCGGAATACATTGTTAAATCCTTAAAAGGCCCTTCGATAAACCCAGTCAATACAGCATTAGCTACTTTTCCAATTCCCGCTTGCAAGGGCAATAGAGATTCTGTCAAGTTTCCTTTTTTCACTTCCTCTTCGAAGAAATTTAATAAATGCGTAGAGATGGCAGTTGTCTTCACATCTGGCTCAGGCAAAATAGCAGGTGTATCTTCAATACTAGAAAATACAACAGCTACTACGCGATCAGGGTCCAATCGAATAAATGACTCTCCAATGCGGTCTTTTACCGTGTGAATAGGTATAATTTCTCTTCGTGGTTGTTTGATTGGCACACTGTTATCGTGAATCCCTTCAACACTCAACGGAATAGCTGTATTAACCTCAATGATAATTTTTTTTGCTACACTGGCAAAATAGGCCGAATTTCCGATTGAAGTTGTTGGAATAATAAATCCTTGATCGGTAATATAGGTCGCCTCAATAATCGCAATTTCGACTTGAGGGATATGTCTTTCTTGTAATTGTTCAATTGTTTCGCTCAGGTGTTGATCAATATACTTGACCTGTCCACTGTTGATTGCGTGTCTTAAATCCGAATCTGCTTGGAAGGGCATTCTGCGGATTAACGCATTATTTTTTGCCAAATCGGCATCTGTTGTCTGTCCTAATGAAGCCCCTGTAATTAAGGTAATTGCTACTTTTTCATTTGCTGCTCGTTGAGCAAAAGCAGGTAAAACGGATTTGCTATCTCCTGCTTTGGTAAATCCACTCGCCCCTACTATGGCTTTATCGTGAATTAGTAAGGCTGCTTCTTCTGCAGATAGAATTCGATCTCTATATGGAGCGAATTTGATTCTGTCCAAATTAGAATCTTCTGTTGTCATTTCTCATTTGTTTAATTAGCTCCTTAAAAATAGAGCTTTTTTATTAATATTTGATATGTATATAACCCTTCCGGTAATTTATACGATAATATATCGTAATTATCATAAAATATTTACGACAGACATAATATTTTAAGACCATAAAACGAAAATGATAATTTAACTCAAGTATTCTTCCCAAAAAGCAAAAGACTTTCTTCTGTGTTTTTTACGATTGTTATTTTTTCGTCTTCAAACCTCTTCAATCTGCGCAAAAAAAGAGAAAAACACCAAGTAATTTTTTGTTTTTTAACAGTTTTTCATCTTGAACGGAGTTGCTTGTCTGTTGGTGGTTATCGGATAATTAGGTGCAATTAGCGGCTTACACTCGGAAAAAGGTCCAAAAAAAAACAGCAGTAGAAATCTACTGCTGTTGTATATTAGAATTAAAAACGACTCCTTGAGTTGTCGTTCTATTATTTTAAAAGTTCTTCCACTTTTTGGTACAATTCTTCACCGTATAAGTTAATCGCTAAAATTTGTCCTTTTTCATCGATTAAGTAGTTTGCAGGAATTGCTTTTACGCCGTATTCAGCAGCGATTTCGTCATTCCAGAACTGTAAATTAGACACCTGTCCCCAAACCAATCCGTCTTTTGCGATTGCTTGTTCCCATTTATCTTTGTCTTTGTCTAAAGAAACACCGATGATATCCAATCCTTTGTCTTTAAATCCGTTGTATAGTTTTACTACATTTGGATTTTCTACGCGACAAGGACCACACCAAGATGCCCAGAAATCAATTAAAACTAATTTTTTTCCTTTTTTGAATTCCTCTAATGAAAGGTCTTTTCCTTCTGGAGTTTTGCTTGTGAAGTTTGGAGCGATATCCCCTACTTTCAATCCAGCAGCGTCCTCAGATAAGCCCATCATTTTTAGCATTGCATCTACTTTTTTTCCTACTTTCGATTCTTTTAATTCAGCAGAAAACTTGTCAAACTCTTTTACGAAGTCCATTTCGTCATCTTGAGAAGACATCATTTGCTGTGAAAGCAATAATAATCCGAAAGCCGTGTTTTCGTTATCTTTCAAATACTTTGTATATACCTCATTGATACTATCCACGTAGCCCATATACTCTTTTTGCAACGCTTCCAACGCTGTGCGGTCAGCTTCTTCTGTCGATTGACTCAATTGCATCAATTTCATTTGATTTTCGTCAATAAACGATCTAAGCTTAATTACAGTAGGTTTAACCTCTTCTTGTAGTTTTTGTAGTTTTACGTTATTCTCGCTTCCACCTAAAACTGTTTCAGTAGGCTCGTCTTTTGTATATGAAATAGTAATATGCCCTGGCTCACCAATGAAAAACACATTTGTATTCATTTCGCCACCCAACACCATATAAGCTTCTTCTAATTCAGTAAAAGGGTTCTCGAAAACTAGTTTATTTCCTTTTACAGTTCCCGTATAAACAACAGTTGGAGATGGATTACCCAATTCTGAAGTCATGATTTCTACTTTTGTATCGTCAGCGACATCCTTCGTAGTAATCTCAATTGTATTATCTTGCTTACAAGAAAACATAGTTAATGCTAGCAAAACAACTGCTAATTTCTTCATAGTAATGATTTATAATTTTACGTTCTTGTAAAAGTATTAATAAAATCATTATCTCAAAACGATGTGGCGTTAATAAATTCGTTAATATTCCACTTGAATCTTGAATAACTGACTATTCGCCTTGTTTTTCGATAAAATACTGCATGTATTAACTAAGCCAAAGCTTAAAATCATTCACTTTTTCTCTGCTTACGATCAAATCTTCCTCGAAATCAACATGTAAATTCAACTTCAATCGCGAATTGCTATAAGCAACAATATCTTTTATGCCGTCGAGGGCTACGATGTGTTTTCTGCTAATGCGGAAAAACTGTTCGGCTTCAATTGTTTTTTCGACCTCATCGAGGGAATTATCTAGGATATACTCTCGACCTTCTTTAGTTTTGAGGTAGGTCAATTTATTTGCACTAAAAAAACACGCTATTTCTCCTATAGGTACAATCTTCAATTGGGTGCCAATTTTGATCAAAAAGCGCTCTTTATTTTCTTTAGGTGTAGTTGACAAGAATGATTTAAACAGGTTTAGCTGTTCCGTAAAGGCAAAGAAAGAGGCTCGTTGTTCATTAAATTTATCGATAGCTCCTTTTAAGTCTGCATCAGCAATGGGTTTGAGCAGGTAATCAATACTATTGAGTTTGAATGCGCGCAGGGCATAAGCATCGTAGGCTGTTGTAAAAATAATAGCGCTTTTCACTTCGACTTGATCGAATATTTCAAAGGATAGTCCATCTGATAATTGGATATCCAAGAAGATTAAATCTGGTTCTTCATTTTGTTGGAACCAATGTACGGCATCTTCCACGCTAGTCAATTTTTCGAGCACTTGATAGCCGAATTTTTCTATTTTTCGCTCCAGCAATCGCGCCGCTGGTTTTTCATCCTCAATAATAACTATTCGCACTGGTTTCATTTTTTTCTTTCAATTGATATTCGTAGGTCTGTTTTAAACGTTTAAACTCTTTGCGTTCCAAGAGATCTTGCCATTTAGCTACTACAGGCAGATGCTCAGCATAGTAAAAACCGAATTGGATCAGGAGAAGCAGCAACCAACACAAAGGTAGTTCATAAAACGGTCGTTCTGCACTCGAATAAGATCCTGCCTTAATGCCGATAAAACTAACGCCCGAAATACCAAAGTAGTGCTCATAGGCCATTATCCCTGTAAAAAACAACCAAATGCAGCAATGGATTAGCAATCGCCTTTTTGTTTTTGCTCTCATCCTACAGTAGGTAAGATACTTGGTTTCTACCTCTTTTGTATAAAATTCCATGACACCTACTTCCAATTCGCACTGCGATTATTTTGTTGATCCATATACTCGCGGATCTTCTTATCCTCCCAGTCTTTTCCTAAAAACAAGGTGTAATTATAGGTTTTCATCCAATCCGCAACTAGGCCAATTCCCCAAGAAAACACCACGATTAAACTCCACATAAACCTAGAATCAGTCATCATATTTAATACCAGTAAAAAGGTGTTTACCATAATATACATCGTTAGATGAGCATAAAATCGCTTAATTTTTTCTACGTTTTTCTTAGCTTGAATTAATATTTCTTGCTCATTTTCTTGGACATCAATAATTCTCATCGGTTCAAAAATTTTAGTTAATATGGGGATTTGCACAACAAAAGTTGTTTCTGTTTGGTTGATTTTTATGGGTTTACTCGTCAATAAAGCATATCGATCAGCAATATTGGTCAGTCCGATTCCCTTTCGGTCCTCATTCACTTGGCGCAGGTTTAGGTTATTCTCTACCATTAGGTAGCCACTTTCTTGTTTAATAACAATATGCAAGGGTTTATTGGAGGTGGCTTTGTTGTGTTTGATTACGTTTTCCAATAACAATTGCAATGACAAGGGAACCACTTTGGCGCCTTCTTGTTTAATCTCATGGTCAATTTCGAAAGTTAAACTTTCTTCAAACCGCATCTGCAGTAGTTCGATATAGGTTTTGGCAAAGTCAAGCTCTTCCTCTAATGGGACCAATTCTTTGTTCTTTTGGTCCAGAATATAGCGATAGGTCTTAGATAGTCCATTGGTAAATTCTTGTGCTTTTTCCGGATTTTCTTCAATTAATGCATTGAGTACATTCAAACTGTTAAACAAAAAATGGGGATCTAATTGATTCTTCAAACTTTCGAACTGGGCAGACACACTTCCGGTGATTACCTTTTGTTCGTTAATACTCATTTTTTTGTCCAAAGACGTAAAATAGGTATAGTAGTAGATGTATACCAAAATACTAAAGAAGAAAGAGGTACTAAAGATAGCGCTAAAGCTACTCGAGTCCATGAAATAGTAAAACGACTTATTCCCTATAATATGGATATCAAAAATCTTTAATCCCAAACAGACAAACCAAATAAATCCAAAGTTGATTGCTGTGACAATAGCTGTTACTTTGTGAACACTATTCTCTTTGCCATCGAGATTTTTTGCTAACTTCTTCCAATACATTTCCTTCCAATATTGGTTGGCCAAAACGATAATACCAACAAAGGAAACCAAATACCCCAAGAATAGCGATAAATCCATAAAAAGTAGCTTGAGTACTTTTGTAAATAGGATGAATACAATAAAGGCTAAGAGTACTAATTTGAAATAGTTATTTCTCATTTTGGTCTGTATATAATTTAGTTTCCTTGCCAAGTTGTTGCTTTTCTTCTTTTTCTTTTGCAGTCCAATTGGTTTGATCTTCTTTAGTATAAGAAGAAGATACCTTTGAAACAGGGATCCATTGTAGGATTAAGTGCATCAGCGTTAGCATGATCAAAAATATAAATTTCATCTGTACTTCGTTTGATTTGTATACAAATATGATAGGATAATTTAACGTAAAAAAAAAATAGTCGATGAACTGTCATTTTAGGAAGATGAATTGTAAAAGCGGGTAATCTTTTGATTTCCAACCTTGAAAAAACAGAACATTGATTCCTAAATAAAAAGAGTTCATTTATGGGAAAAGAGTTAATAATAATTTTAAATTTGCAGTTCTAATTGGTTTAAAAAATTATGGTTTATAAATTCAGAGTTATCCTTGATACTGAGGAAGATATTTTTCGCGACATTGCTATTTTAGAGGACGATACGTTAGAAGATTTACACAATGCTATTGTGAATGCCTTTGGTTTTGACGGTATGGAAGCGGCTTCTTTTTACGCTTGCGACGATAGCTGGACACAACAAGAGGAAGAGATCTCTCTTTTTGACATGAGTGATGATCCAGCGGGAGGAAGAACAATGGGATCAACTACCATTGGTTCCGTATTAGATGAAGATCAAACAAAAATTATATACGTGTATGACTTCCTTAATATGTGGACGTTCTTCGTTGAATTAGCAGCGATTGAAGAAGAAGAACCGGGAACAGCATACCCTGAGTTGTTGTTTTCTCACGGGATCTTACCTGACTATATACCAACCAAGTCTTTTTCTGCTGATCCTGTATCCAACGACGATATCTTCGGCGATTTTGACGACGATTACGACGAGGAAGATTATGATATGTTCGAAGGCGATGATAGCTATACGGACTATGGAGAGGATAACTACTAGACTTTTTTAATTATAAAAATAACAGATCTATCAACGATCTACTACATACTTAAATAAATTATGATCAACCTTTTTAATGCACACATAGAAACGCTATCTATTCATAGAGTTGGAAATAAGAGTAGAAATGAGGCTATCTTTTTATCGAATGAACCGTATAGTTTAAACGATGAAATAGCTCCTTTATTAAAAGAATATTTCTTCAAGCCTTTCCGTGAGAAAGAAGAAAATTACTTCCAATTCGTTCACGATGTTGATTTAGAGTTCAACGATATGTTTAATTATGCAGCAGAGTTGTTTAATGCGCCTTCTTCTGATAAAGCACATGAGATCTCACAAAAAATAACTAGACACTTATTTGAGCAGTCAAATCACCCGCACATTAAAAATGGAGAAGTATATGTAACCTATTTAACAAATACATCTATTGACAACAATGTAGTTGATGCGATTGGGATCTTCAAGAGTGAGATTAAGTCAGATTTCTTGCAATTTCAAGAAAACGGCGCTAATCTAGAGATGATTTTACAACAAGGAATCAACTTAAACAAATTAGACAAAGGTTGTATTATCTTCAACTACAAAAAAGAAGAGGGATACAAGATTCTTACAATTGACAGCAACCGTTATGACGCCCGTTACTGGTTAGAGCACTTCCTAAGTGTAGATATCTTTCAAGATGAGGCATTCATGACCAAAAAATATTTAAAATTTTGTCAAGACTTTGCAAAGGATGTAGTTTTACCAGCAGAGGACAAAAAAGAAGAAGTTATGTTTATGAACCGCTCTGTAAACTACTTCGCTAAAAATGACGAATTTGAAGAGAGCAACTTCTTAAACGAAGTAATTGACAATCCAGATTTAATTTCGGAATTCAAAAACTATAAGGTAGACAAAGGAGAGAAGTATAGTATTGAAGATACCACTTCGTTTCCAATTGCAAACAATGCGGTTTCTGATGCGCGTAAGAAAATTAAGAACGTGATTAATTTAGATACGAATATTCAGATTAAGCTTGACTTTATCAATCCAGAGAGTGCAGATAAATTTGTAGAAAAAGGTTGGGATGAAGAAAAGCAAATGTACTACTACTTAGTGTACTTCAACAAAGAACAAAAATCATAAGGATAGGACATAAAAAAAACCGAAACGCAATAGTTTCGGTTTTTTTATTATGTTTATTTTACTACGATCTTCTCTGATACTTTTCTGTCTGTACTCTCGTAAGTCACGATGTAATTTCCTGTTTTCAATTGAGGAACGTACACTTTATTTTCTCCTTTTTCCAGAGGGAAATCTTGGGTTACTTTTTGTCCAGCCATATTGTAAAAGGCTACTGTCCCTTTGTCATCTTTAATCAGTATGGTTAATTCACCGTTTGTTATTGGGTTCGGATACATACTGAATACATCTTCCGTTAGTTCAAAATCTTCCAATCCCATATTTTCTCTTGGATTATCAATTAGTCCAACACCATACCAAGCATCGTATACCGCAAAGTATTCTTCAGAATCTGCTCCAAATAAATCTTCAACTACGGTTAATGTACCTAGTACAGCATCTGCATATTGAGAGTTAGGTCCTAATTGAGACATTAAAGTTTCGTAGGCTATTTGTTCTGCTTTTTGAAATCCAATTCCCGAAACAACATACTCTTTTGCGGGTTTTTGTTCTTGCCCCAGACTATTTCGGATCGGATCGGTCATTCCACTTCCACCTTCACTCACTAAATAAAACCAATAGTTAATCACACCACTATTAACGTGTACTCCACCATTATCCCACGATATATTTCTCGGATTTGCCCAATGCTCTCCTTCATAAGTATGCGGTTGCCTGCTGTACTGTCGTCCCTCTTTGGGATTTTTCATACTTCTCATAAAAGGAAAAGAAGGATCTTTTAGCACGCCCATTCCGATATACCAATCAGCATCAGCTACAGTATAGTGTTCTACTGCTGTTCCAAAAATATCGGCAAAACCTTCATTTAAAGCGCCTGATTCTCCAACGTATTGCAAACCACCTCTTCCATTACTATTTATCACTAAGTGCGTAAATTCGTGTCCGGTAACATCTAAAGCCGTAAGCGGATTGTAATTCGTTGAGCCTCGACCAAATATTAAAACATTAAATGGAGGCCCCATTGCCACAGCATTATTAGGAAAACCCGATTCATCACCATCCATGATAACTGGATTGTAGAATGCTTTTATTTCGCCTTTTCTATTATCATAACTAGCTCTATTGTGAACTTCTTTGTAGTAATCATAAGTACGGGCTAATCCCCAATGCACATCGTTTGAAGGATCTTCTGCAATTGTTGGCGAATCGTATTCATAGAGCACACCATTGCCTCTATAGATGTCCCACTCATTGCTCAAAGCTGTTCCATCAAAAGTACGTATCTTTCGTTCTTCGTCTTCTAATTGGAATTTACCGTTTACCTCATTTAATTCCAAAGGTAAATTATCGCGGTAGAAACCATTTCCTGAGCCAGTTACATTAGCATGGGCTATCAGGGATATTTCTGAAACGATTTCTCCTTTTTCAACGTCAACAAAAACATTTTTACTAATGAGTTTGGCATTGGAATAATCATCTACACGTACCTTGTGTGCTAAAACAAATACACCGTCTTTATTGGAACGCGTAAACACTGTTTCAACTGGAAAATCAGTCACCTTGTCGGCAACAATTACCTTACTCGCTTTGAAGGCAATACTAACTGCCTTGTCCTGCGAAATAACGGGTTTCTTATTCACATTCGCGCGCAAGCTATAGGTGCTTTTTTTGTTCTCAATATTGATAATATTCCCATTTACTGAAGTCACTCTCCCCGCCTTATCTGTATGAACGATAAACATTTGCCCATCTACACGATACTGACCTACAAAATGTTGATAGCTGTTGTGTGTTTTTCCAAAACGATCAACATAGCTATCTATCAACTGAAACGTATTTGTGTCATTAAATCCAAAAAGTGTATTGGCTTTTGCTAAGAATTCTTGTTCTGTAACAAAGGATTTCTTATCCATTCGCATAACAAATGAACCGTAATCATTTAGTGGTTTATACGTTGGCAATTGTGTAGCATTCACTTCTAACGCAGTGATAGCACCTGTGTCAACAGCTGCAACAGCGCTATTTCCCACAAGGAGAAATGAGGCGAACGCTACATATAAAGTTGAAGCATATAGGTAATTTTTTTTCATGAGTGGTTTTTAGAGGATTAAATTAATATTATCAGTTTCGAAATATAGTGAAAAATACTTGATATACATTTAACATAACGTTCGCTATTTATATTTAACAATATTTTACAACAAATCAACTTAATGCTTAAAAAAACATTTATTTAATTCAATTCAAACCTTTTTTTACTTATAAAAATCAAATCCACAAAAGTGAATTGCGTGTACACAAGCCTTATTTTACAACAATTTTAGCAGAAATCTTTCGCTCTTTGCTCTCGAACACTACGATATAGTTAGCAGTACCTAAGTGAGGAATGTAGATTTTATTTTCTCCTCTTTCAACAGGAAAGTTGGGCGTAACTTTTTGTCCAGCCATATTGTAAAAGGCTACTATTCCCTTATCGTCTTTGATTAAAACAGTTAATTCTCCATTGGTTACTGGATTGGGGTACATACTAAACACCTCTTCAGTTAATTCAAACGATTCCAATCCCATATTTTCTCTTGGGTTTTCGAGTAATCCTACTGCATACCAAGCGTCGTAAACGGAGAAATACTCTTCAGAGTCTTGACCGTATAGGGTTATTGCTGCGGTCAATGATCCATTCACAGCATCAACGTATTGTGAGTTACTACTTAGCTGTGTCATCAAAGTATGGTAGGCTATTTTTTCTGCCTTTTGGATTCCTATTCCAGAAACAATATAATCTTTCGCGGGTATAAGCACTGTATTTTGTTGATTTACAATAGGGTCAGTCATACCACTTCCTCCCACACTAAGCAAATAGAACCAATAATTCATGACGCTACTATTGATGTGCACACCGCCATTGTCCCGAGCACCTAAGCTAGTATTGGCCCAATTTTGTCCTTTATACGTTGTGGGTTGTCTACTTCCTGGATGGTTATTTTTGGGATTTTCCATATTTCTCATGTAGTTATATGCCGGTAGGTTGACAATACCTTTACCAATTAACCAATCAGCATCTTCTACGGCAAAATGTTCAATAGACGTACCAAAAATATCGGCAAAAGCCTCGTTAAGCGCTCCAGATTCACCTTGGTAGGTTAATCCACCTCTCCCATTTTTTCCTACAACTAAGTGGCTAAACTCATGTCCGACTACATCTAAAGTAACCAGCGGATTAAAGAATCCCGATCCCCTTCCAAATACCAAAAAATTTCCATGAACGGAATGTACAGCAAATGCGTTATCGGGAAAGCCAGAATCAGGATCACCATCTAAGAAAAGCGGGTTGTAATAGGCATAAATTTCTCCCTCATTATTATCAAAGCTCTTGCGATTGTGTACCTCATTAAAGTAATCAAAGGTTCTCGCTAATCCCCAATGAATGTCATTACTAGGATTTTGAGGAAAATTGGTTGACGTATGTGTGATATGCTCCCCAATACCACCGTAAAAATCCCACTCGCTAGTGGTGTGCTCGGCGCTATAGGTTGTGATCTTACGCTCTGTATCGACCAACAAATACTTGCCGTTCTCTTCTTTTAATTCCAAAGGTAAATTCGAACGATAGTGCCCATCGCCTCTTCCTCTGACATTTGCATGGGCTATTAATGAAACTTCATTTACAATCGTTCCCTGCTCTACTCCGATGAAAACGTGTTTACTTACCATTCGGTTGGCGTTGAGCTCCTCAATGCGCACTTTATGTGCTAAGACGAATAATCCCTTTTCATCGGTTGTTTTCACAAAAACCGTTTCTACCGGATAATCCGCTGTTTTTGCTTTTGTAATCTTATTCGCTTTAAAGGCAATATTCATCGCCTTTTCTTTCGAAATAGCTGGTTTTCGGTTTACATTTGCCTTTAAGCTATAACTACTTTTCTTGTTTTCAATATTGATAATTGTTCCATTTACTGAGGTTAGGCGTCCTTTTGGATCCAAGTGAACAATAAACATTTGTCCTTCAACAGCATAAGATCCAACGTAGTGCTGATAGGTTTTATGCGTATGACCTACATCATCAGTAAAGGTGTGGATCAATTGAAAGGAATTGCTTTCGTTTAATCCGAAAAAAGGAAGGACATTTGCTAAAAATGCTTGCTCCGTAACCTGTGAATTTCGATCCATGCGAACGACAAAAGAACCGTATGCATTCAACGGCTTATAGCTTGGTAAGTCTGTTGCATATACAGCATGACTACTCGTCCTATGTTCAGCAATAGAACTTGCATAACTTCCACCAGTCAATAGGAGAGCCGCAAATACAGTATAAACAAAAGGGGCACGTATGTAGTTTTGTTTCATTTTTTCTTTTTATTTAGATTGAATTAATTTAGAAGCGAAATATACTACAATTCAACCAATATATACAACCTAAATCGCGCTTTCTTTTCCTTCTCCATTGCCAAATTAGCTTTCTATAAGCTCGCTATAAACGCATCCACCAACTCAACTACATGTAGCCTAGGCCTCACACGATGAAACATATTATGTAAATAACTCAACATCAACTTCTTAGTTGTGACAAAAAATAACAATTCGAAAAACGATCCGCGACACCTCTTTTTGAGGAAGGAGTAACGACTATCCCTCCTTAGTTCTTCTATCCTCATTATGGCAGACTATTCTGATTTTAATTTTATATTTGTGGTATCACGCATCCTTTATCCCAAAATCAGTGTCATTTGAGAATTGTACGTTACACGTCTGAATATCGAGCCATATGGAATCATTTTCTCCAACGCGCAACGCATGGGAGTTTTCTATTCCACCGCGATTTTATGGACTATCACCAAGCGCGTTTTACGGATCACTCCCTTTTAGTATATGAGGGAGCTACACTAATTGCCCTCTTACCTGCCCATGAGGAAGAACAGGTATTATGCAGTCACTTTGGCTTGAGTTATGGCAGTATCATTCAACTGCCTAGACTGAGCTTTCATCAATACTTAGCCCTAGTGGAAGCCATAGCAATGCATTGTCAAGAAGAGGGATTAACCACCTTACTAATCAATGAGATACCTTCAATTTACAACAAATTGACAACCAATACGCTTGCCTTTATCAGTCATGCTCTGCAGGGCGGTAAGCCTACAGTACAATTGCTATCCACATTAGATTTTGAGTTTCCTATTCAGCTGAATACCAACCGAAAGCGCATGGTACAAAAAGGGATAAAAAAGGGATACACCATCAAGGAAGATCTTATGCCAACTGCATTTTGGCGAGACATTCTCCAGCCTCGTTTACGCGATCGCTACCAAACTAGCCCTGTACACAGCGTGGCGGAAATTTCCCAATTGATGCAGGCATTTCCTGAGTCCATCAAGCAGGTCAACGTCTACAATGCGGAAGGGGTGCTCGTTGGTGGAACCACCTTGTTCATTCATCCACAAGTTGTGCACTTGCAATACATTGCTGGAAAAGAGGAAGACAACAAAAACGGAGCCTTAGATTTGTTGATCTACACGTTGTTGAAGGAATACCAAACGCAGGTACGCTATTTTGATTTTGGTAGCAGTCACCTCAGTCCCAAGCAACTCAATGCGGGTTTGCTCTATTGGAAAGAGAGTTTTGGTGCGAGAAGTACGCCTCAATACTGCTATTCATTTCAAATAGAAAACCTTTTAAAAGTTCGCGCGCTAATCGATTGATAATCCTTATTTTTGTGCCTATTGATCTTGTATTCCCAGCTTATATATGCGCATGTCCCAATCGTTTAAAATACCGTACAATCGCTTGATACACTTAGACAAAGCGTCTGCAACGCCTATGTATATGCAAATTGCCAATCAGTTTAGCAATGCAATACAGCGCAATATTATTCCCGTAGACACTAAACTGCCGGGAACGCGAAAGCTAGCAACACTTCTACAGGTCAATCGCAATACAATAATTGCTGCATATGATGAACTTATTACACAAGGTTGGTTAATCAGCCTACCCAACAAGGGGACCTATGTCCATCAAGCCAAGCAAGTAGTACACAGCAATTCCAATGCATTTCCCCTTAGCACAGGCTACGATTTCCCTAGGGATAACCGCTTGGATTTGCCTAGTGATCAACACCAGTGTCGCTACTATTTTACAGATGGAACCCCAGATATACGCTTGGGGTTACAGGAAGAACTCGCCTCTATTTTTAGTGCTAATCTCAAGCGAAAACAACACAGTACCTACTTTGATCCTTATGCCAAAAAAGCGGAACTAGCCCTTAAAAAGCAAGTGACAAACTACTTCAATCTGACGCGTAATATTCAGGCTACACCAGCAAATATACTAACCACACCAAGTTCCACTACGGCTTTATACTTATGTTCAAAACTACTGTTGAACAATGGTGATCACGTTGCAATCAGTGAGTATGGCTATTACGGCAGTCATGCGATTTTACAAAATACAGGCGCCCAATTACACCCCATCCCATTACAAACAGAGGGGTTAGACCTAATCGCTTTAGAGAAGCTGTGTCAACAAATGCCTATTCGCCTTTTTTACCTCAAAGCGAATCATCACTATCCAACAACGCAATCTCTCCCGATACAGCAACGCGTAAAACTCTTGCAGTTGGCGCAGCAGTACGGTTTTATCTTGTTGGAAGACGACACTCATTTCGATTTTCACTACAACAACAATCCTCCGCTACCTCTATTGAGCAGCGATGCAAAAGGCATGGTCATCTACTTGAGTTCAATTGGAACATCCATTGCATCAGACTTCAGTTTGGGTGTTGTGGTAGCACCAGAGAATATCATACCAGAATTGGAAAAACACCAAGCCTTGTTGATGGAAAATAAAAGCTATTTTACCACACATGCGCTAACGGAATTAATTGAAGAAGGGGTTTTGTTTCGACACCAAGTAAAGGTAAATAAAATATACAAGGAGAGACGCGATTACTTCTGTAGTGTATTGAGGGATTTATTTGGCGATAGTCTACAAATTTCGATACCAGAAGGCGGTTTAGCTGTTTGGATTAGGTTTTCGTTTCCGGTGAATCTCATGCGCGTACGGGCGTTGTGTATGCTCAACAACCTCTACATCCCAACCACCTTGTTGTATCAGAGTAAAAAATTAACGGGTATTCGCTTGGGGTTTGCTCACTTAACAACGGATGAGATCGACCTTTGTTTGTCTATTTTTCATCGCGCTTGTGTGGAGTAGCCCAATGATACACTCCACAACAGTATACAATAAAAAAACCGAGCCATTGGATGACTCGGTTCTTCAATTATAACTATAAAAACTTTAGGGTTCTTATTTCACTTCTTCGTACTCAACATCTTGAGGACCTTCAGCATCACCCCCACCTTGGTTAGCTCCTTGGTTTGGTTGAGCATCTTGCGCGCCTCCTTGTTGAGCCTCCGCTTGTGCTTTGTACATTTCTTCAGAAGCTGCTTTCCAAGCCTCATTGATTTTGTCTAAAGCTGGAGTAATTGTCGCTACGTCTTTTGTTTCGTATGCTTTTTTCAACTCCTCTAAAGCACCTTCAATCGCAGTTTTGTTCGCTGCTGATAACTTATCTCCAAATTCGCTCAATTGCTTGTCTGTTTGGAAAATCATCGCATCTGCCTCGTTGATTTTATCTGCTGATTCTTTAGCTTTTTTATCGGCATCAGCATTTGCTTCTGCTTCTTTTTTCATTCTTTCGATTTCTTCTTCAGTCAAACCTGACGAAGCTTCAATTCGAATATCATGTGATTTACCAGTTCCTTTATCTGTAGCAGAAACTTTGATGATTCCGTTGGCATCAATATCGAAAGTTACTTCAATTTGAGGCACCCCTCTTTGAGCTGGTGGAATACCATCTAAGTGGAAACGACCAATTGTTTTATTGTCATTTGCCATCGGTCTTTCTCCTTGTAATACGTGGATTTCTACTGATGGTTGGTTGTCTGCTGCTGTAGAGAATACTTGTGATTTTTTTGTAGGAATTGTTGTGTTGGCTTCAATTAATTTAGTCATTACACCTCCCATTGTTTCAATACCTAAAGAAAGTGGAGTCACGTCTAATAAAAGAACGTCTTTCACATCTCCAGTTAGTACTCCACCTTGAATCGCAGCTCCAATCGCTACTACCTCATCTGGATTTACTCCTTTGTGTGGTTTTTTACCGAAGAATTTCTCAACTTCTTCTTGGATTCTTGGGATACGAGTTGAACCTCCTACTAAGATTACCTCATCGATATCTGATTTAGACAATCCAGCATCTTTCAACGCTTTTTCACAAGGAATCATCGAACGACGTACTAAATCATCTGACAATTGTTCGAATTTCGCTCTTGTCAACGTTTGTACTAAGTGTTTAGGTCCTGAAGCTGTAGCCGTGATATACGGTAAGTTAATCTCTGTTTGAGTAGCAGATGACAACTCTACTTTTGCTTTTTCAGCTGCTTCTTTTAAACGCTGTAATGCCATAGCATCTTTGCGCAAATCTACACCTTCAGCTGTGTTGAATTCCTCTGCTAACCAGTTGATGATTACGTTGTCAAAGTCATCTCCACCTAAGTGTGTATCTCCGTTTGTAGATAATACTTCGAATACACCGTCTCCTAATTCTAGGATAGAAATATCAAATGTACCCCCTCCTAAATCGTATACTACTACTTTTTGATCTTTTCCAGTTTTGTCTAATCCGTATGCTAAAGCAGCCGCTGTTGGCTCGTTAATAATACGTCTTACTTTTAATCCTGCAATTTCACCTGCCTCTTTAGTTGCTTGACGTTGTGCGTCATTAAAGTATGCTGGTACAGTAATTACAGCTTCTGTTACTTCTTGTCCTAAGAAATCCTCTGCCGTTTTCTTCATTTTTTGTAACGTCATGGCAGAAATTTCTTGAGGTGTGTATAAACGTCCGTCAATATCAACGCGAGGGGTATCGTTATCACCTTTTACTACACTGTAAGGTACAGCTGTAATTTCTCCAGGGATTTGGCTGAATTTCTCACCCATAAATCTCTTGATAGACGCTACTGTTTTTGTTGGGTTTGTCACTGCTTGACGTTTTGCAGGGTCTCCCACTTTAATTTCTCCTCCTTCAACAAATGCTACTACTGAAGGTGTTGTTCTTTTTCCTTCTGCATTCGTAATTACTACTGGCTCGTTCCCTTCCATTACAGAAACACATGAGTTCGTAGTTCCTAAGTCAATACCAATTATTTTACTCATAGTATGTTTATCGTTTATTTTTTTATACTTTACTTTTTCAATTTGTGAGCGTCAAGCTCGCTTACTATTAGTCAATCTTTGTGCCAAGAACAATCTATGCCATTTCTGACTTATTTTTTGTAAAAACAGCCCTTAGACAATGTCACTTTGTCATAAAGAAGGTCTTTTCACCTGTCGATATCGTCAGTTTCCCTGACAGTTCGTATGTATCACTATTCCCATCTTTTATCATAATAGTATGACTTTTCGGCCTATATCATGCTAAATCACCTAGAATTCAATGAAATACCCCCAACAAAAAACTTTAATCTGTCTATACGTTAAATCCAATTCCGACCGTTGTGACTCCGCACTTTTTACTTATCTTCGTGACGATTAAATCATGCAACATTATGGAATGTATATCTGTTTTTGATATGCTCAAGATTGGCGTTGGACCTTCGAGCTCACATACGTTAGGTCCGTGGAGAGCAGCAGAGCTTTTCTTAAAAGAACTGAAAGAACGCCAACTATTTAACCAAGTACAGGAGCTTACCGTAGATTTATACGGATCGCTTTCACTGACTGGCGTTGGACACGCTACAGATCTAGCCGTCATGTTAGGTTTGAGTGGCGCTGATCCAGAATATGTTCCCGTAGAAAATATCAGCAGTATTATTGCTGAAATAAACAGCACCAAAACCATCAACCTTGGAGCGGAATTGCTCCTTACATTTGATCCTAAAACTCATATTGTCTTTAATAGAAACTTCTTGCCTTTCCACGCCAATGGGATGACCTTCACCGTTCAAACACAAGCAGGTGAGACCTATACCTCTACCTTTTACTCCATTGGCGGTGGGTTTGTTGTAAAAGAAGAAAGCGCAGCAAACGAAAAGAACGAGGAGATTAAAGCGAGTTTTCCTTATCCCATTGACAAAGCAACCGAACTTTTAGCCTATTGTAGAGAACAAAATATGACGGTTTCGGAATTGGTTTATGAAAATGAAAAATCACTGCGCAGTGAAGAGGAAATTCACCGTGAACTAATGCGCGTTTGGCATACAATGTTGGAGTGTATGTATATAGGTTGTCATACGGAAGGAGTTTTACCTGGGGGATTAAATGTCCGCAGACGTGCGTATGACTCACATCAAAACTTAAAAAGTGATTTACCATATACCAATCCACAAGAATGGTTGGGAACGATTCGCAAAACCAAGGTATACTTCCGTCAAATTTTGAAATGGGTAAGTTGTTTTGCCCTAGCGGTCAATGAGGTAAATGCTTCATTGGGTCGTGTAGTTACAGCGCCTACGAATGGTAGTGCAGGTGTAATTCCGGCCGTATTAATGTACTATTTGGTAATTGAAAACCACAAAGCAAGCGAAAAAGAGATCAAACAGTTCTTACTAGTAGCAGGAGAAATTGGCAGTATATTCAAAAAAGGGGCGACCATTTCTGCAGCAATGGGAGGATGTCAGGCTGAGATTGGCGTATCTAGTGCCATGGCAGCTGGTGCACTATGTGAGCTAATGGGTGGATGTCCAGAACAAGTGATGATGGCGGCAGAAATTGCCATGGAACACCACTTGGGACTAACATGCGATCCCATAGGTGGATTGGTACAAATCCCGTGTATTGAACGCAATGCTATGGGGGCAATTAAAGCCATTAACGCAGCAGAACTTGCGCTGGATACGGATCCTAAAAATGCTAAAGTGCCTTTGGATAAAGTAGTAAGCACCATGTGGGAAACCGCCAAAGACATGAATAATAAATACAAAGAAACCTCAGAAGGTGGATTGGCAGTGGCCGTGAACTTATCTGATTGTTAATACAAAAAAAGATGGCATAATGCCATCTTTTTTTTATGTCGGTTGTGTGGTGTATCTCACCTAGTTTATATATTGTTTTGGTGTTCGATGAATCTACGCTACGATTTGTTATTTGCGCGGTTTGTTTTTCGCGCGGTTTGCGCGGTTTGTAATTTGCGCGGTTTGTTAAATCTCTTCATTTGTAATATAATTGTGCTTTACAACGAGCAAAGAGCAAAGAGCAAAGAGCAAAGAGCAAAGAGCAAAGAGCAAAGAGCAAAGAGCAAAGAGCAAAGAGCAAAGAGCAACGAGCAAAGAGCAACGAGCAAAGAGCAAAGAGCGACGAAATCTGTGCGGTTTATCTCACCTAGTTTATATTTTGTTTTGGTGTTCGATGAATCTACGATTTGCTACGATTTGTTTTTCGCGCGGTTTGCGCGGTTTGTTCTTTGCGCGGTTTATCTCACCTAGTTTATATTTTGTTTTGGTGTTCGATGAATCTACGATTTGCTACGATTTGCACGGTTTGTTCATTTGTAAGATAATTGTGCTTTACAACGAGCGACGAGCAAAGAGCAAAGAGCGACGAGCAAAGAGCAACGAGCGACGAGCAAAGAGCAAAGAGCAACGAGCAACGAACAAAGAGCGACGATTTCCACTCACCACTCACTACTCTTTTATCCTCAAAACCACTTCTTTTTTACCTGCCTGATCAAATCGATACACGGTTAGTTCACTAGAATTGGCTTCTTTGGAAATAATATCGCCTTTGTTGATTACTTCTGGCGTATCAAAAGTATAGCTCTTAAAAGCATTTCCTTCTGCATCGTAAATCGAATAGGTATTATCAGGCCAAACCTCTACACTTTCGACAACAAAATAAATGGCTTCACTAGCGGCTTCATGGCTCGCTTGTCCTTTCATAAAATAACTGAATTGAAGAATCGCTACTAAAACGACAACGACAAAAACAATAAGACCTTTTTTCACTGGGTGTTTATTTAATTGGGATAAAACTACAATTTAAAATCTTGATTGTGAAAAAAAAGTGGAAGGTGTGGGTGATGTGCTATATCTCACCGAGATTATATATTGTTTTGGTGTTCGATGAATCTACGCTACGCTACGATTTTCACTTCGTTACGATTTGTTATTTGCACGGTTTATCTCACCTAGTTTATATTGGTTTTGGTGTTCGATGAATATATCTCACCAAGATTATATTTGTTTTGGTGTTCGATGAATCTACGCTACGCTACGATTTGTTCTTTGCGCGGTTTGCACGGTTTATCTCACCAAGATTATATTTGTTTTGGTGTTCGATGAATATATCTCACCAAGATTATATTTGTTTTGGTGTTTGATGAATCTACACTTCGTTACGATTTTCGCTACGCTACGATTTGCGCGGTTTGTTCATTTGTAAGATAATTTTGCTTTACAAAGAGCAAAGAGCAAAGAGCAACGAGCAAAGAGCAACGAGCAACGAGCAAAGAGCAAAGAGCAAAGAGCAACGAAATCTGCACGATTTGTCCTTTACGCTGGTCGCGCGGTGTTTGTGAGATTGTCTTAGCTTAATCGTTTATTACCTTAATACCCTCTAACCTCCTTATTCGATGGCGCGGATGTGTTTACTCATTACTATTTTTTGGACGATTGTTCTGTGCTATCTGCGTTCTACATGGTTAAACTGCAAACCTAAGCAAGTCGAAATTAACTTGTAATACCCCCTTCCGTATTCTTACACATATTGGACAAATAAGGAGTTATTGTCCATTCTTGTTCAAATTAAATAAAACACAACAAACTGTATTTCAGTATTTTAAACAACAAAGAAAAGTAGTTGTAAAGGGTTTGTAAGGGGATCGTTAGTATTTACAAGGGTTTTAGGCCATTTTACCTTACAAACCCTTTACAAACCCCTTACAAACCCCTTACAAACTATTAACCATCTACCTATACGCTCAAACTTATCCGATGGCGTGGATGTGGTAACCCGTGCCTTCATTTATACCATGGTGAATATAATTTATCTTCTCTTTTGTAAAAGTATTTGTATAAATCGATTCTGCATGCTAACCATCTTGCCAAACGGTATACTGCTGTAGACGTTTTAACTGTACACAAGCTTCACAAAATATCTTAGCAGCAACTGTTGTTAGGGGTATGAATATCCGTTGCTTTGTGTTTTGTTGACCTTGTTCTATAGATTGAAATAAATATTTTTACCGCACGATTAAAAAAACGCGCGATTGGGTAACGTTTCAATTAGGCAAAGGAGGAGGAGGTACTACATGGCTTTCTAATATTACCTCTATCTTTTTATCCTTTACTATACTTTCAAACAATAATACTATATTCATAAAATCATCATTATGTTGTTCAATAACACAATATGGTAATTCTATTATTCTTTCTATTTGCCCTTCACGAAATAAAATTTTCGCATTAACTCCATCCTTAATATTATCATTTGAGCAATCCCAATCAATATTTTTCTTTTGTAATGATAAAATAGCATTATAAATTTTTAATTTTTCCTCTTTCTCATAATCATACTTTTCCAATTGTACATTACAATCTACATCTCTGACCATTCTTATTCCTTCTCCCTTAGAATTAACATAATAAGAATCTAATGTGTACTTTTTTTCAATACTAAACTCAATAGACCAATTTTTCATTTTATCTTTATTAGCTATACAGCTTCCAAATACAAAAGAAACTAACAATACCACAATTACATTATTTATTCCAATCATTTCAATTCATATATCTAGTTGAATTTTTAACAATCTCTTCATCACTAATTTTAATTCCTTTCTTTTGATAATACCCCTTCATTATAGGAATTAAGTTATTCATCAATAAAACATTATTATTATTTCTTTCTTGAAAATGTTGTGCCTTATTTGCTCTATCCCATTTATATATTTTACCTTCTTCAATTTTTTTATCTACATAATCAACAATATATTTATCCACACTACTTAAATCTAACTTACCATTATCATAAAAATCTTTTGCATCTAAAAATGCATGTATGAATGCCTCATGTCCCATATCATCTAAATATCTTTCAACTAACACGCCTTTTTGAGATAATTTAATTGTAGTATCAATTCCCCCCTTATCATTATATTTGGAGCTTGTTGATGCATCTGCATGTGTCACTTTATCAAATCCTTTAAAAAATAAATTAATCCCCTTATTATGATACTTCCCATTTTCTTTAAAAGTATAGCCTCCTATTGTTTGTCCTTTAATAGCATAATCCGCTAAAAACTTACGACCTTCATCTGAAGCAGCAAAAAATTCAAAAGCATCCACTAAGCTTTGATTTACATAATTTCCTTGAGTATTTTTACTATATATCCAAGAAAAATCTATTTCTTCTCCTTTAGGATCAATAAACATGATGGGATTATTGTTCACATAAGTATACAAAGAAATATTCGGATACTTCTCAGCCAACGGGTCCACATTCATCCAACGACCGATAGCCGCATCGTAATTACGGGCACCATAATCATAGACATTGAAGCCTAACTCATCTTGGTTTTCTTTGCACTACGTGCGTTATCTTCGTCCAAAGCTACGCTTTGTTCTCGAAAATAAATTGATACTTATAATTCTTGGCAATCGTATTATTCTTTTCGTTGTACCCACTATGAGCCAATCCAAATGGGTAATAATTCGTTTCTTCTACAATTTCATCGTCTCATTTTTATCATCGGACTAACCCGACTAAATATAGTTCTTTTTATTATTCTAAAAATAACTTTTGACAAATAAAGTAGGGATCATATTACTTAGAAGTTGGAAACATCTTACTGTATTTTATCCTAGATGCCCTATCTAATATTTTAAAATGAGACAAGCTCTTGCGAAGTAAAAAGTTAATGCTAGCTATTTTATAAAATACAAAACCCGCTCGTCGTTGATTAGCGGGTTTATTTTTTAAGGACAAATAAAATATTCACTACAATATATTAATCATTTCATTACTAAATCAGGAGTTAAATGTCTATAATGAGATTATTATATAATAAATCATCATAAAGATTATCCCAATCAATATAGTTATAATATGCTTTTAGTGCAGATTCAAATCTAATTGGAGCAATATAATTTCTATATCGCAATCTATTTATATCCTCTTTACTTGCCTTTCTTATTCGATTTTCAAAAAAATCTTCAACATAAATAGAGTCTGTTCCTATTTTGTAATACGGCATTTTTATTCTAGGTAAATTAGATTTTTCATTAGTAAAAACAACCCAATCACCATGATAAAATTTTGCATCAAAAGTATTTCCAAATAATAAAACTTCTTTATTAATGATATCTTTCACCTCAGGTCTTCTATCATACGTGCCTACAAAACATACAATACTAAAAGCTTTCTTTTTAAAAGTGCTTACAATCTGTCCATATACTAAAACATCTTCAGCAATTTTAATTTCAAATAAATCCCCTTCTTTTAATTTCATCTTAATTTTGTTTTTTCCTCATTAGATTTTTAGCATTTGAAGTTCCTCCATTTGGATTTGATTTATTAGTTGGACCGCCAAATCTATCTAATGCTCTTTGCTCCCTTATATCTAACTGCGTTGGGAACTTCCCTTTAGCACTTCCTCTATTCAATATTTCGAATTCAAAATCTGCATTCGGATGTTTTCTTGCATGCTCAGCCTGACGAGCTAGAAATCTTGCTTCATTTTTTGCTTGGCCAACATAAGGTTTTAAACCTCCTGTTAAATCTTTTCTTACCCCCCCTCTCCTGTAAAAGATTGTCTCAATTTAGCGATACTCCCCATCACAAAAAATGGAGAATCAAATTCCATTGGCTGAATTCCTTGACTTTGAGCTTGATACTTTACATCATGTTTAGCCCCAGACCCTCTAATTGTTTGAGCTGTTTTTCCATTAAGTACAGATAAATTTGTATCAATCTTCGATTCAGAATGTTGAACAAATTGAACTTCTGTAGTTGTTTCTGGCGCATAGGGAGCTGATGTATCTAAATTAACATCATAGACGTTTAATCCTAACTCATCTTGGTTTTCTTTGCACTACGTGCGTTATCTTCGTCCAAAGCTACGCTTTGTTCTCGAAAATAAATTGGTACTTATAGTGCGCTCCAATCGTATTATTCTTTTCGTTGTACCCACTATGAGCCAATCCAAATGGATAGTAATTCGTTTCTTCTACAATTTCATCGTCTCAATTTTATCATTGGACTAACCCGACTAAATATAGTTCTTTTTATTATTCTAAAAATAACTTTTGACAAATAAAGTAGGGATTATATTACTTAGAAGTTGGAAACATCTTACTGTATTTTATCCTAGATACCCTATCTAATATTTTAAAATGAGACAAGCTCTTGCGAAGTAAAAAGTTAATTCTAGCTATTTTATACTGTTAAAAGTAACTTTTTATTTTTAATACCAAGAAAATGATTCCTACAACAAACAGCAAAAAATTACTTAAATAATAATTTGTTTTTATTGAAAAACCAGGACCATCTTCATATTTCGGCCATTTATTTTTCAAAATCCCTCTTAAACCTATTATGATCATAATCAAATAAATTATTATATACATCATAAGCTTTCATTTATTTTGTTAGCCATTTTTCAATTTCACTTCCTATTTGTTTTTCTGTTGTTATATTAATGCCTTCAATTAATGTTTTAGTTGAAGTATTTACACCTTTTCCAATAGCTCTTTCTGTAGCTTGTACACCATAATTTCCACTACGTGCAAAAAATATAGATAAACCAAATTTTACTGCTGCTTTTTTCTCTTCTCCTTGTCCTGCTAGAAATAATGATTCAATCCCCGCACCGACTAAACTCATTCCTCCACCAACACTCATCATTGCCCCCCCTAGTGGAGCTCCAACACCTGTAATTGATAAAGCTAAACCTGCATATGTCATTCTATCTCCTGCCTTTTGTAAACCTGTAGAAAAGGATTTTAATTGGCTATTCTCACTGATGTAAAAGCCATCACTCGTTCGAATTGCATTAAACCCTACATCAGTAGTAGTACCGTTAAGATTATCTGTTACTGATCCGTTGGCGTTTAAGTTATACGATTCTGTACCTGAAGTACCATTGTAAGACATCGTTTCTGATACCCCTTTTACATTTCGATATCCTCTTCCTATTGCATCTTCTTCACTATGAACAAAAGGATCATATGTAAGTAATTTTTCTCCCTTATCAGTAGCATGATCAACCCAATCTTCTCCTATCATCCCCGTAGGATCAATCAGATTCATCGGATTATTGTGTACATAATGGTACGGATTCCATCCTGGGAACTCTTCCGCCAACGGATCCACAATCATCCAACGACCGATAGCCGCATCGTAATTCCTTGCACCGTAATCATAGACATTGAAGCCTAACTCATCTTGTAACTCGAGTAAATCTACAATATAATTTCTAGATTCTAAAAATACAATCTAGAAGACAGCTGCATCTACCTCCTCCCCCAAACAACTGCCTATTGGTTTATTGGGCAATTTACTTTTGACAAAATTTTCTCTTTTTATCGAGGCATCCACTACAAAATCCTAAACAGTAAACCACAAACGAATCGCTACTCCCCAGAAATAGTGAAATTCAGCTCGCCTTTTCACTTTTTTACGAACAGCGTTATTTTTTTCAGCACATTTGCATCCTCAATTAAACGATATTGAATAATAGAACAACCGTATGAAAACACTCGTTCAAGCCTTGCTAATATGCTTTACCTTACAAGCATCAGCTCAATCTCCAACCCTTTATACTTCAAAGCCCACAGAAGCTTACAAAGACAAAGCAGCCACGCAAAAAGCGGGAATTTTTATTTCCAACGCTCATCTCTCTTACTATGAAAAGATCAACAAGCGTTTGGTACAAGTCGATCGCGATTATGAAAGTCCGCTTTATATTGTCGATACCCAAAATCTAAAGGAATACTATACAGAAGATGCACCCGAAGCGCCTGCTCCTATTATTGAAATGGACGAATATTACGGCTCTCCTCACCTCTTTACTACCGTAGCAGGACTTAAAGTGCGCGAATATCCCAGCAGTACGGCTAGTGTATTGGGAACAGTATTAATTGGAACGGCTGTGCCTATCGAATTTTATCCTTACGACAAAGACGCTTGGGTTCCCATTTCGTATAATGATGGCTATGGTTATATAGCTGCTCAATACTTGGGAGAGCGTCCCGTGATGAGTGAATTGATCCAAGCGTATAAAGCTACTTCTGATGTAAGTGAGCAACGCAAATATGCGGAGCGCATCTTAGAATTGGGGTGGAATAGCGAAGACGCAACAACGCAAAAAGCCATTCAATTCTATATTGACTTCGCAAATAAACAAGATGAAACGGAAAAAGTAGCGCTGTTGAAATTGCAATTGGAGGCCATAAAAGCAATGCCGAAAGAAGGTGATACATCAAAAGTAAGTAAATTGATCAGAAAACGTCAATTTGGCTTTGCATTAAATGAAAAAATAGAACCCATAGACGGTTTTGATATCGATTGGATTCACACCTATATCGGTTATCCCCTTGATGAATCGGCTAATTTAGAAGATTGTGCCTTGGGAGATTACGAGGGAAATTCCTATTTTAACTCCGCTGAATTTATTACCCATGACCTCGACCACACCTATAAAGTGCGCAAAATGGACATGATTAATAAAAATGGTTTTATCATCGACAATCAATTGATGGAACAGTACACCACAGAACAGGTATTTCTAAAATTAGCCAAAGGATTGATCACGCTAATTGAGCCATTGACCCACACATATTACATTGCAGTAGACGATGTTCTCTACAGTTTTGAGTTTTACAATAATGAATTATTGCGAATAGAATTGATTTATTACTGCTAAATTTTTTATTTGAAGTCTTTTTACTCTACTTTTACAAGGAATTACAAAATAAACAACAAATGTCAGTAGCAAAGAAAGATTATAAAAAAGTGACAACTAAGTCGCTGATTGATATGAAAGCCAATGGAGAAAAAATATCAATGCTTACTTGTTATGATTACTCAATGGCCAAAGTTTTAGAGGCTGGTGGAATTGATGTTATGTTAGTTGGAGATTCCGCTAGTAACGTTATGGCTGGACACGAGACAACCTTGCCTATTACATTAGATCAAATGATATACCATGCACAATCGGTAGTACGAGGTGCAGATCGAGCGCTTATTGTGGTTGATTTACCTTTCGGTTCATACCAATCTGATCCAAAAGAAGCCCTGCGTTCTGCGATCCGAATTATGAAGGAAAGTGGTGCACATGCTGTAAAAATGGAAGGTGGTATTGAAATTAAAGAGGGAATCAAGCGCATATTAGAAGCGGGTATTCCCGTAATGGGACATTTGGGATTAACCCCTCAATCTATCTATAAATTTGGAACCTATACGGTAAGAGCAAAAGAAGACGAAGAAGCGGAGCAATTGATGCGCGATGCGAAGATGTTAGAGGAAATCGGTTGTTTTGCTGTTGTATTAGAAAAGATTCCAGCGAGTTTAGCGAAAAAAGTTGCGCAAAGCATTTCGATTCCTGTAATTGGAATTGGCGCAGGAAACGGTGTTGATGGCCAAGTATTAGTTATTCACGATATGATCGGTTTAACCCATGAATTCAACCCTAAATTCTTACGCCGTTACTTAAACATCTTTGATCAGATGAAAGAAGCTGTTTCTCAATATGTAGATGACGTAAAATCAGTTGATTTTCCAAATGAAAATGAACAATACTAAGTTTTATTTTTCACAAAAAATACACGCAAAAATATCCTTTTAGATTTAACCCAGTTTAAAAGGATATTTTTGTTTTAAAATTCACCGTATGAAAGTTGTTACTACTCCCGATAATTTACAAATCCTACACGAAGACAATCACATTATTGTGGTAAACAAACGCGTGGGCGACCTCGTACAAGGCGATCAAACGGGAGATATGCCGTTGAGCGAATGCATCAAAATCTATTTAAAGCAAAAGCACAACAAACCTGGAGACGCGTATTTAGGCGTAGTTCACCGCTTAGACCGTCCAACTTCTGGACTTGTGGTATTTGCCAAAACCTCCAAAGCACTTACTCGTTTAAATGAGTCGTTTAAGAATAGGGAAACAAAAAAAACCTATTGGGCCGTTGTCAAAGATGCTCCTCCTAAAGTAGAGGATACACTGGAACACTTTTTAGTGCGCAACCCTAAAAACAACACGTCTAAAGCACATAACAAAGAAGTACCCAATAGCAAAAAAGCAAAATTGACGTATCGAATGTTTCATCAACTCAAAACGTATTCTGCCTTAGAAATTGATTTACACACGGGACGTCATCACCAAATTCGCTGCCAATTAGCTGCAGTAGGTTGCCCTATCAAAGGCGACTTGAAATACGGTGCGGATCGAAGCAATCCCGATGGCGGAATTCACCTTCACGCACGTGCGTTGACGTTTACACATCCTGTAACCAAAGAACTATTGACTCTCACTGCCCCTACCCCAGATGACGTCATTTGGAATGAAATAACGAAATAGTGATTTGTACGTGGTGATTTGTGAGTGGTAACTTTTTCAATAAAAATAAAAACTTCTGTGATAAGAAGTTTTTTTTGTTTTTATGTGGTTGGTTAATGGTGATAAGTAAACCGTAAACAAAAAAAACATAACCTTTTCTATAAATTATGTAACAGTTTAATCCCAAAAAAAGCCGAAATTAGTGTATTAAAAAACACCCTATTGCATGAAAAAAGTATATAAAGTAAGTGGAATGACCTGCAATGGTTGTCGCACCAAAGTAGAAAATACCTTAAACGAGATTCATGGCGTTCAGGCAGAAGTTTCTTTAGAGCAAGAACAAGCCCATCTTGAATTGCATCACGACATCGACACCTTAACCCTACAAAAAGCGCTGCTTCAAAAGGGGCACTATATTTTACAAGAGGTGATTACCAAAGAAGACGGCACTCAAGAAGTGCTTCCCCCAGTGGAGTTGAGTGAAGCCGATCACTTTCATCAAGAAATTCCAGCCGATATGGCAGATAAAGCAGGCAAGTATTTTTGTCCGATGTTGTGTGAAGGCGATAAAGTATACGACAGCAATGTAGGTTGTCCGGTTTGTGGAATGAATTTAGAACAAATTCCAGCAACTAAAATCGAACAAACCGTTTACTATTGCCCTATGCTTTGTGAAGGTGATAAAACCTATGAAGAACCTGGATCTTGTCCTGTATGTGGTATGGACTTAGTTGCGAAATCCATCAGTATTGAACCGGAAGACACCACCTATACAGATCTATTGCGCAAGTTGAAATATGCCATTCTCTTTACATTACCTGTATTCATCCTTTCCATGGGAAGTATGCTACCTGGTGATCCGATAGGCAAGATTATTCCCATGCACCTCAACAACTACATCCAATTGATTTTTACGATTCCCGTAGTATACGTCTGTTGGACGTTTTTCCAACGTGCTTGGGTTTCTTTTAAAACGTGGAATCTCAATATGTTCAGCTTAATTGGATTGGGAGGAGCCGCTGGATTGCTATTTAGTGTAATCGCCCTCTTTTTTCCCAACCTATTTCCAGAAGATTTTAAAGGCGAACACGGTATTCACTTGTATTTTGAATCTGTAGCAGTGATACTTACTTTGGTAATGTTAGGACAAGTGATGGAAGCTAAGGCACACAGCAGAACCAACACAGCTATCAAAGAACTACTCAAACTTTCACCAACAGAAGCAACGCGTATTAACGCAGACAATGAAGAGGAAAAAGTAGCCATTGAAGCCATTTTAAAACACGATAAACTCCGCGTTAAACCAGGAGAAAAAATTCCAGTGGATGGGATTATTCTCGAAGGACATGCTACCATTGATGAGTCCATGATTACTGGAGAACCGATTCCGGTGGAAAAGACAAAGCAAGACAAAGTCGTTGCTGGAACAATAAACAGCAATACTTCTTTTGTTATGCAAGCAGAAAAAGTAGGAAAAGACACCTTGTTATCCCAAATTATTGACATGGTTAATAATGCGAGTCGCTCGCGTGCACCTATTCAGAAATTGGCAGATAAAGTATCGACTTATTTTGTTCCTACGGTGATTATCATTGCCCTTGCAACCTTTCTTTTATGGAAGTTCTTAGGCCCTGAACCAACCTTAGCCTATGCGTTTATCAATGCCTTAGCTGTATTGATTATCGCTTGTCCTTGTGCCTTAGGATTGGCAACCCCCATGTCCATCATGGTGGGAATAGGAAAAGGAGCTCAAAATGGCATTCTAATCAAAAATGCAGAGGCTTTAGAAACAGCCAACAAAATCAATGTTTTAATTACAGACAAAACAGGTACACTTACCGAAGGAAAACCGTCAATCGAAAAGGTAGTCTCTACCCATTCGGATTATGATGCAGACGCTTTGTTGCATCTAACTGCCTCCTTAAATCAAAATAGTGAACACCCTTTGGCCTTGGCATTTACCCAAGCAGCAAAAGAAAAACAACTGGCGCTAACGCCAGTAAAACTATTTGCTAGTGTTACGGGCAAAGGGATTCAAGGTGTGGTGGATAAAAAACGTATTTCGTTGGGAAATGCCGCCTTGATGCAATCCTTAGAAGCCTCCTTGAGCGACGAATTGATCGCTGAAGTAACCACCATCCAAAAAGAGGGAAAAACAATTTCCTACATCGCAGAGGGCAATGTGGTGCTCGGTTATGTTGTGATGCACGATAAAATAAAAGCGTCGAGCTATGCGACCATTGAAAAACTACACCAGCAAGGCATTGAAGTAGTTATGATTACTGGAGACAATCACAATACAGCACAAGCAGTATCCAAACAATTGGGCATTCATCAGTTTCTTGCCGAAGCACTCCCAGAAGACAAGCTCAATGCAATCAAAAAACTTCAAGCAGAAGGAAAAATTGTGGCGATGGCTGGCGATGGAATCAATGATGCTCCTGCCCTGGCACAAGCCAATGTGGGTATTGCCATGGGTACAGGAACGGATGTGGCAATTGAAAGTGCAGAAATCACCCTTTTACAAGGAGAAATCGACAAAATTCCACAAGCTATTCAACTAAGTCACAAGGTGATGAAAAACATCAAGGAAAACCTCTTCTTTGCCTTTGTGTATAACAGTATTGGTATCCCCATTGCAGCAGGTATCTTATACCCCGTTTTTGGAATTGTGTTGTCACCGATGATCGCCGCAGTAGCTATGAGCTTTAGCTCAGTATCCGTAATTGCAAACTCCTTGCGCTTAAAAAATACCAAATTATAAACCTATTTGACGGTGAACAACCTAGTAAAATAAAAGAGGCTATCTATACAGACAGCCTCTTTTGTTTTTTCGTATTTGTTCCATTCTAAAACCAAGTCCCCACAAAGTAAAAAAGAATGACTAAATACTCATTTTTAACAACTAATAAAAAATACAGTAATACATTTATTTACCCTATGCAAGATAATAAAAAAAATCAATAATAAAATATTTTAATACAAAAATTATATAAAAAACTAAATATTAATAAAAACACAAGACTTAAGATTTTTAAAAATCTTCATTTAACACATATAATAGAAAAAATTAATGAATGGTAAGTCGTGAATAGTGAATAGTGAATAGTGAATAGTGAATAGTGAATAGTGAATAGTGAATAGTGAATAGTGAATAGTGAATAGTGAATA
>NZ_JACAKI010000008.1:4783-4954 GCF_030326445.1 Myroides sp. DF42-4-2 | reverse complement strand
GTGAACTTACCATTTACCACTCACCATTTACCACTCACCATTTACCACTCACCATTTACCACTCACCATTTACCACTCACCATTTACCACTCATCATTTACCACTCATCATTTACCACTCATCATTTACCACTCATCATTTACCACTCATCATTTACCACTCATCATTTAC
>NZ_JACAKI010000008.1:0-4683 GCF_030326445.1 Myroides sp. DF42-4-2 | reverse complement strand
CCCACTCACCATTTACCACTCACCATTTACCACTCACCATTTACCACTCACCATTTACCACTTTCCCTTGTCCCAAAAAAAAAGTCATTCGCAAGGCGAATGACTTTTTAAAAAATATTTCTTGTTTTTTAACTTTTCATTAAATAGCTTTGCTAAGCTTACTTTTCGAAGTAAATAAGGTAACAGCTAGAAAAGCTACGATTACACCGTGTAAGACCATCCAAACCGTTGCTCCAAAAGGAAGAGGAACGAAAGGTTGAAACAAAATAATCAAAGCAACATACAATCCTGTCCCCTTAATATTTGCTTCCACATGTGAATTGTAAGCTAGGATCCCGAATAATGCAATTAAGATGAATTTTGTCAATTCATAAAAATCTTGTGGCACACTTAGCATTCCTGCTACTAACAATAAAATTGCGCCTATTTTCAATCCTTTTTCCATAGTTTATATATTATTTTAATACACTGCAAAGATACGACCTAACGAACTGAAAACCAAGCTAAAGAGCATTTTTCAAAAATTCAAAAAAAATACAGCATTAGTTCATAAACTAGGGAATTTTATCTTAATTATATTGTAAATATCTCAATATCAAGGGGTGTTTATTGAATATAAAATCCTATTTTCAAATCCAATAAAATTAGTTTACTTTAGCGCTATTATTAAAATTGATATACAACACGATGAAACAAGTAACTTTAAATCACATTCACGAAGGTTTAGGAGCTAAAATGGTTCCATTTGCAGGTTTTTCAATGCCTGTTCAATATGAGGGTGTAAATGCAGAACACGAGACAGTTAGAAACGGTGTGGGCGTATTTGATGTATCTCACATGGGAATTTTCAAACTCTCTGGTCCAAATGCCTTGCCATTAATCCAAAAAGTTACTTCAAACGACGCTTCTACACTAGTAGATGGAAAAGCACAATACTGTTACTTTCCAAATGAAAAAGGAGGAGTAATTGACGATATCATCACATATAGAGTAAATGAAAACGAATACCTTATGGTGGTTAATGCATCTAATATCGATAAAGATTGGGCATGGATTAGCCAACATAACGATGTAAATGCAACGATCGAAAACTTATCTGATAGCTATTCTATCTTAGCTATTCAAGGTCCTAAAGCGGTTGAGGCGATGCAAAGCTTAACAGCAGTAAACTTAGCTGAGCTTAAATTCTACAACTTTACCATTGATACATTCGCTGGTGCGAAAGATGTTGTTATTTCTGCAACAGGCTATACAGGTTCTGGAGGATTTGAGATTTATGCAAAGAACGAAGACATCGAGATGATCTGGAATAAAGTATTCGAAGCTGGTGCAAACTGGGGGATCAAACCCATCGGATTAGCTGCTCGTGATACCTTGCGTCTAGAAATGGGATACTGCTTATATGGCAATGAGCTAAACGACGAAATTTCACCGTTAGAAGCTGGATTAGGTTGGGTAACTAAATTCACCAAAGACTTTATTAGCGCCGATATCTTAAAAGCACAAAAAGAAGCGGGTCTGAAAAATAAATTAGTAGGTTTCGAATTAGTGGAAAAAGGAATTCCAAGACACGATTACGAAATTGTTGATGCAACGGGTTCTGTTATCGGAAAAGTGACGTCTGGAACGATGTCTCCTTCTTTAGGAAAAGGAATCGGAATGGGGTATGTTACGCTTGAGCATGCAGCAGAAGGTAGCGCAATCTACATCCGCATTAGAAAAAATGACGTTGAAGCAAAAGTGGTAAAAACACCCTTTTACAAAAAATAATTCAATCGAAAATCAGGGGCTTAAAATAAGCCCCTCATTTTTATGATATATTTTTTTTATCTTTTATTTTTGCACAATTAAATCAAGTTATAAATTATTATGGGAAGAGCGTTTGAATTTAGAAAAGGACGTAAGCTAAAACGTTGGTCTGCTATGGCAAAAACGTTTACGAGAATTGGTAAGGATATTGTAATGGCTATTAAAGAAGGCGGACCTAACCCTGATACAAACTCTCGATTACGTGCAGTCATGCAAAACGCGAAGGCAGCCAATATGCCAAAGGAAAACGTAGAGCGTGCAATAAAACGTGCAACTGACAAAGACACCGAAAACTACAAAGAAGTAATGTTCGAAGGCTATGGCCCACACGGAATTGCTTTCTTAATCGAATGTGCAACGGATAACAACAACCGTACTGTTGCCAATATCAGAAGCTATTTCAACAAGTGTAATGGTACACTAGGTACTTCAGGTTCTGTAGAATTTATGTTTGATCATACCTGTAACTTTAGAATTCCTACTGATCCCAACAGAGACTTAGAAGAATTCGAATTAGAGTTAATTGACTTCGGAATCGACGAAATATTTGAAGATGAGGACGGTGTTATGATCTATGCTCCTTTTGAAAGTTTTGGCGCAATCCAAAAAGAATTAGAAAGCAGAAACATCGAAATCTTATCCTCTGGTTTTGACCGCATTCCACAAGTTACAAAAGAACTATCTGAAGCGGAACAAGCAGATGTAGACAAATTATTAGAAAAGATTGAAGAAGATGATGACGTACAAAACGTTTTCACTACAATGGCATAAAAAAAAGCTTCCCTCGGGAAGCTTTTTTAGTTACTGCTTCACAGTTTAGTAAACCCTGCACAAAACCCATAAAACGCGCAAAGAACAAACCGCGCAATCTGAACGCATAACTCATCTCACATACCCCATTTCAACCTTTTTTTTCATACATTTACGAAAAAATAGGAATTTCACATGAAATGGAAAAATCGTACAGAAAGTAAAAACGTACAAGACAATAGAGGAAAATCAATGGCTGGAAAAACAGCTATTGGCGGTGGTTTACTAGGAATTATCGCCATGTTACTCGTTGTCTTTGGCGGTGAAACAGGACAACAAATAGCACCCGTTTTAGAACAGCTGAACCAAGGAAATACAACAGAACAAGTAGAAACGCGTACCCTTTCTTCAGAAGAAGTAGAAATGGGTAAAATGGTTTCGGTTATGTTTAAAGATACAGAGGATGTATGGCATGCTATATTTGATCAAATGGGACAAATTTACCAAGAGCCAAAGCTGCATCTTTTTGACGATCAAGTGCAAACCAAATGTGGACATGCACAAGCTAGTGTAGGTCCTTTCTATTGTCCGGCAGATCAAACAATCTATATGGACTTGCGCTTCTTTGAAGAGCTACACCAACGATTTGGCGCTGAAAAAGGCAACTTTGCTATTGCTTATGTCCTAGCCCATGAAGTGGGTCATCACGTCCAAAACTTAATGGGGACCAACGCCAAGGTTTGGGAACAACAACAGCTCTTATCCAAAAAAGAAGCCAATAAACTTTCTGTTGCTCAAGAACTTCAAGCAGATTATTATGCAGGAGTTTGGGCCAAACACATTCAAAAATATTTAGAACCTAAAGATATCGATATTGCCCTAAGTGCCGCTCAAGCCGTTGGTGACGATGCCATTCAGAAAAGAGTTACTGGACAAGTAAATCCTGATTCTTTTACCCATGGTACCTCCAAACAACGCAAAGAATGGTTTATGAAAGGATACCAAACCGGAAACATTAACCAAGGCAATACCTTCGATTTCATCAAATAATAACTTACTTTAAACAAACAAATGAACCATTTAAAACAAACAATTCAAAGAATAAAAGACGAAGGATACAACATTCAACCTTTTTTTGTGATGCGCGAAGCCGCTATTTACTACAAAAAAACCCTCTTATTGGTTGTTGTCAGCCTCTTGTTGGCTTTCTTTTTTGTTTCTTTTTTGGGATCCATTGCCTTGACGCGATTAACCGATATCAAGGAAACGGCTAGTCCTGTTGAAATGCAAGAACAATTATTGGAATTAACAAATCAACTCACCCAACCTCCCCTATTATATGCCTACTTACTTACAGCGGTACTATTCTCCGCTTTAGCAAGTATCCTAATCGCTGGTTTTTACAAAATTAACGCTGAGGCCGCTACCGGACAAACCCCTCGCTTTTTAAGTGTTTTTAAATACTTCTTTAGCCTTAGAGGATTGTATGTTTTTATTGCACAAGGACTCATCACCTTATTGTTTACTATATTATCGGTTTTGCTCAAAGAGTACCAACTGGAAATGGTATCCCTAATCATCAATTGGCTGATTAATATCCTAACGCTATTTGCTACGCCTCTAATCATCTTTGGGCGTATGACACCGCTAGCTGCTATTAAAACGAGTATTCAAGTAGTGAATAAACAACCGATTCCAATTATATTAACGGTAATTCTAAATTACTTTTTAGTGTTCTCTGGCTTGTTTTTCTTTGTTGTGGGAATCTTAATTACGTTGCCGTATTTATTCTCCATTTACTTTACGCTATACAAACAAATCATCGGCTACAACATAGAAGAAGCTTAAGTATGGTAAAAGAGTGATGAGAGGATTTTTTCAATAAATAGAAGAGTCTCTGTTTTTTCGCTCGGTTAACTATTTACTCAGTTTGTTCCATTAGCTCTTTGACTAGATAAAACATGAAAAATCCCGTAGCATTTATACTGCGGGATTTTTTTTGCAGTTCGCATAGTACATACCACTTACCACTTACCACTCACCACTTACCATGTACGTCCCTGACATAGGTTGACCATAAAAAATCAATTTTCCTATGAAAGTTAACGTTCAACAAATCAAAAA